>JAWCKO010000155.1:1465-3383 GCA_038851915.1 Bathyarchaeia archaeon | reverse complement strand
TATGGAAGACGGCTATGTTGTTAATACCACTGTTAACCCGAGGACTGGAATAATGGTTTCCTACCCTAAGTTTAGAACGATTTTCGGAACGTATATAAGTTTTAAATATGGTGTTTGGGATGATGATGCTAAAACCTACAATAGCGATAGGCTTAAAGTCATCAATTTCCCAGTTTTAAAATCCCACAGCATATATGGTGTTACGGCATGCGTGAAGCATTATATGGGTGTTGGCTCAGATAAGCTAACGGCTACTCTTGGTGCGAGAATGCATAACACCGTAGGTACGGGTGGGATGGGAACGGAAATGGTTGAGACGCGGTTTCCAGTATTAAATATAATCGACGCCATATGGGTTAATGCAATACCTGGCAATGGTCCGAGCACGTCTTACGGGGATGCAACGAGGGTTAACATAATAGCTGCTAGTACAGACCCCGTTGCTCTAGACTACTGGGCGGCAAAATATATACTGCTTGAAGTTGCACAGTTTAAAGGTTATAGTGGAGTAAGCTCTATAGACCCAGATAACGTTGAAACCGGGTCCTTCGGCTACTGGCTTAGGCTTTCAATGGATGAGATTAGAAGAGCTGGATATCAAGCGACTGTAGATGAAGACTACATGAACGTTTACGTGATCCACATGTGAGCTGGGTTTAGAGTAAAACCTTCAATACTATGATTCTCAGCTTCTCTAGCTTTCATGCTTCGGCTTAGCTTAGTATTGCCCTAGAGATCCATCTCTTCTAGCAGCATCATATCCTATTTTGAATACGTATAGCGCTATTGGGGTTGCTACGATTATAAAGATAACTAAACTCACGATATTAGAGATTATTACTGGCGACGTTAGATCTCTCCCAGATTGGAGACACAATCGTATACCGTCGAGCGAATACGTTAGTGGAAATGCTTTTCCAACCCACTCTAAATACCATGGTAAAAGCTTCAGCGGATAGAAGACGCCTGACACCAGTTGGCTCAGCCATGAAAATGCCCAAGTTACCGGGCTACCTTGTTTAACCTTCATTATCACTCCGGTGCTCAATATCCCAATATCCATGTGGCTTACGATTAAAAGTATGGTTAGTATTATCGCCGTTAATATTGATGATGGTGTTACGTAGAATCTTGCTCCAAGTATAAAACCTACAAGTAACGACATTAAGAGGAGAGCGGATGAAACTATAAACGAGAAACACACTTCACCCAAGAGGAATATTCTGAAGTCTGTAGCCGTCGAGAGAATTGTCTCCATCGTCCCATTCCACTGCTCTTCCCTTATACTCTCGTTTATACTTTGAACTGCAAAGTGAACATACTGTTGAAATGCTATACCTATTAATGCAAAGGTAAAATAGCCGCCGATTACGTAGCCAGCCTCTTGAACCTGCTGAGATGTTGTGATCAGTGAAAAAAGGTAGTACGTGACCACGAAGAGGACCATACCTGATATGTCTAGTAGAAGCCAGAACTTATATGTCCACCAAACCTTAAAATCCCTAACAACGAAGGATAAAACTACCCGATAAATCGATGTCCTCCTTCGAGGAACTTCTCCAGAAATTATCTCGACAAGTTTTTCAACTTCCACGTTTCACACCTACCTACTTAGTAGGTTGCAACAGTCCCCTCATACCTTATGCGGTTAACACCCCATCTAAATACCCTTAAACTCAGTGGAATAAACACCACGGTATAAATAATTAAAACAGCAACATTTAGGAGGACGTTTGGTGAAAGCAATGTAGCTCCATTAAGTAGGATTCTACGTGCGGCGTCTAAGGCATATGTGTACGGCATAAGCCATGCCATCGCATAGAGTATTGGAAAGTTTTCAAGGTACTTCAGTGGAAATAGCACCCCACCTAAGAACTCTGTTACACTTGCAAATAGAAACGTGAGTGGATCACCCCTT
>JAWCKO010000155.1:0-1455 GCA_038851915.1 Bathyarchaeia archaeon | reverse complement strand
CAAGTATTAAACCAGCTGCCATTATGCCTATGCCTGCATAACTTAAAACCATCAGTAGAATTACAGCTATAAACGATAGAATTGTTTCAGGGTTAATCATCAATGGGACTCTTAAAACACCTATGCCGACAACCATCACGCCAAGCATGAAATATCCGCTTACTAAAAAGCCTCTGATCGATTGTCCGATTATGTAAGACCTCATATTTATCAACGAGGTAATTATAGGTTCAAGAGTCCCCTCACGTATTTCATGCTGAAGCGAGTGGCTTAATCTACTTACACACATCCATAAGTAATTTGCTGTAGCGACGCCGACTAAGGCGAAAGATAACCAATCGACCTCTCCATATCCAGCTAAAACAACACGTGTAGCATCGACCTGTAACCCCATAAAAGAATACATGGCAATAGAAGCCACTGTACTTATCGTCTCCATTATAACCCAAGTCCTGTAGGATAGGAATATTTTGAAGTTTGCCCAGAAGACAGCCCAGACGTGTACAGCCTCTGAGGATAGACGGGGCTTTTCCTCCTTGAAAAGCTTGATTAACTCTTCAATCTTCACGTCTCCTCCCCTCTTGTAAGCTTAACAAATATGTCTTCAAGCGTTGGCTCAGACCTACGTACTGCTGAGAATTTAACGCCTAATGAGTGGAGCTTACTAGCTATTAATGGTATGGCTTCATATTCATCGTCAACCTGTAAACGTACTATTACGTTGGACGATTCATTTTTAGAATCCATAATCTTCTTAACAATCGATAGATTGGATAAGCTTTCAATAGTCTTCGATAGGTCGTTGGCTTCTCTAATCTCCACTTCAACAGCGTGAACGTCTCTAAGCATCTCCCTTAAAACTGAAGGAGGAGCATCAGCTATCACTCTACCATCCTTCATTATAGCTATCCTCTCACATAACTGTTCAACTTCAAACATGTTATGGCTTGTGAATACGATTGTTTTCCCCAGCTCGCTGTTCAAAGCCTTCAGAAGCCTTCTAGTTTCGACAGCGCTGATCGTATCGAGTCCTATAGTTGGCTCATCCATAAATAAGATCGGTGGATTATGCAGTAGAGCCCTAGCCAGCATAACCTTAACCTTCATACCGGTTGAATAGTCTTTAACAAGCTTCTTACTATCTTTCGTCAATTCGAAGAATTCGAGGAGGGCTTTAATCCTTTTCTCAGCTATATCCTTGGGAACGTTCTGTAGATACGCGTAAAACCTCAAATTGTCTTCAGCGTTAAGCCTCCAGTAGAGCGACCGTCCCCCGGTTTCGCCGTGAAACCAACCGAAGCTACTTCTAACCTTATGAGGCTCCTTAATTACATCATATCCATTTACATTAGCAGTCCCCTCACTTGGAAGTATTATGGTGCACAACATTTTTATGAGCGTCGTCTTCCCTGCACCATTAGGTCCAAGAAGACCGAAAAACTCCCCATGTTTGAC
>JAWCKO010000154.1:0-3391 GCA_038851915.1 Bathyarchaeia archaeon | reverse complement strand
TATCCTACCATCTGTAAGCAGACCAGCATACCTCTTCTTAGCTTCTGTGAAAATTATCCGTTTATGGACTGTTTCAGGCTTTATCTCTAAACCTAGCTTTTCGGAAACGTACTTTACGAGTTTCTCGATCTTCTCCTGGTCATACTTAACGAATATTGAATCGGTATCGCCATATATTATGGGAAGCCCCATCTCCATGGCATACTTCACGGCTTCCATAAGGGCCTCCCTACCCCAAGCCGTAGTAGATTCCGCTATAGGTCGTCTATACCATCTTGCACCTATCCAGCCCGCATAGCCATACATCGCATTTGTAATAACTTTTATAGCCTTCTGCCTAGCGTCTAAAACCCTATATTCGGCTGAATCTGGACTTAAACTCTTAAGTTTTCTATTGATTTCTGCTCTAGCCTCCAATAGCCTCTTTAAAGCATCTCTATAGAAGCCGTCGGGTTTTTTAAGAAATCTATGTCCAACCTCAGGAGCGATGAAAACGTCTTCAAGTTTCGCTTCAACTTCAGGCTCTACGTAGGTATCTGGAGATATGTTAAACTTCATCATTATACTTGGATACATGGATCTAAAGTCTAGAACTGCTATATTTTCATGTAGACCAGGCTTCGGCTCTAAAACGATTGCTCCAGCATAAGGCTGGTATGGTTTTTCAACGCGTTTAGGTATTAATTCGCCGAACTTTCTACTGCATTTCATAAGGTACGATTCAACTCTAAATCCCACGGCTGCCGTACATACGTGATCTAGAGGTATGCAAACTAAGTTTGAAAGCTGACAGCCATAGTCTATAAACTCCCTGAAGCTCTCAATAATGCTTCTACATCTATCTGATGCGTAATCTAGCACTCTTCGTCTCCCCTCTGGTGACGACCATAATTTCGATACCTCTAATTCCTCTATAGGCTCATTTTTCACTTTGACGCCTAAATATGCGGCCAGATTCTCCAAGGTTTTAATCTTTATATCCGCTATATCCTCAGCGTAATCGTAAAGGTCTAAAGCTATCCTGCCGGCTACTGAAATGTGGCCATAGAGGCTCCTATGTGGTTCAGTTCCGTCTCTACCTACATTAAGCTTTAAGTCGTTAACTTCAGCTCTCTTAGTCAAATACTCCCAATCTCTCACATTTGTACCATAGCCTACTACGACATCTGGGTTGAACTTATCGATTAAGTCAATAAACCTCTCGATTAAGGCTCTCTCACCGATTTCCTCTGAGCTTAAAACATCTACGTAGCCTTCACTTGTTCTAACAGCTAGACATGCAATTCTATCTCTCCCAGGCTTAGGTGAGCCTTTAGAGGGCAGTGGAACCATGTAGAAAGCTAAAACTCGGAAAGTTACACTTTTATGATATTCAATAGCAGTAGGCGGCTTCAACAGTCTATATGCTTCATCGACTTTAATATTCACCTTATCCGTAGGCTCTACTTCAACGGTATGCCATCCACATGGTTGAACGTCATAATCTAGAAGATAGTGCTGAGTATGTCTTAAATCATCGTCGTAGACTCCTCCACAGCCTTCAAGCTTTGAGACAACTCCGGCTACAGAATCTACTTTATCTGGGTTTGAAACGTAGATTTTAAAGGCTTTAACAGTTTTCCCTAAAATCCTAGCATCTTTTAATTCAAATTCTTCAATTTCTTTAATGGTTTTTAAATGTCTTTCCAATACTTTAACATTCTCGGCGACAGCGTAGAAATACGGCTTCAGTGTTTTATCAAATAAGACGACCCGTCTTCCATCATCTGTTAAACCCCAAAGTCTAACATCAACCTCTCCTCCTTTAAAGCGACTGTCGACGTCTAGAAGATAGAATTTTAAACTTTTCAAGCTCTCTCAATTTAGACGTAGGCTATTTCCTCTGATAAATTTTCTCGCTCTTAACCTAAAAGAATCCTAATGTAATCAGCCGTTTCAGCGCATGTATCAGCAGCCTTCTCCAAGAATTCTAAGAGACTTTTCAACATCATAAGAACGCCAGGTTTAAATTCCTCAGTTTCCACAAGCATCCTCATAATCGACACATACTGTTCATCTATAATGTTTTCAAGCCTATCAACTTCAACAACATAGCGCATAACTTCTTCACTTTTACCAGTTAATTCTTCAATCGCCCTTAGAAGAGCTCTAGTACACAAGACAACATTATCCACAAGGTTGAGATAGCTAACCCAGACCTCCTTAGGTACGTTCTTCCTCCCCCTCAGGAGAACTAAAAGACTTCTAGCAGAATCCTTAACATGGTCAGCCATCACATCTAATCCTTGAACCAAGTGTGCAAAGTCTTCTCTGAATTTAGAAGGCTCTTCCTTAGCTAGTTCGATAAGAACTTTCCTTCTAAGCTCGTCTATATCTACCTCCATCAGGAAAAGCCTCCCAATACTTTTCTCAGCCTCTGAAAGATCCCCCTCCATAATAGCTGTCAAACATCTTCTAAGCTCTACAACCGTCTCAACGGAGCTTTTCATCTGCTTATAGGCAAGTTCAATGCTTCTATTGCGTCTCCTCCTCGTCAACCACTCTTTAAGCAAACCTTTCTCAGTCATTTAAATACCTTCTGGCATTTCTTTCGAAGAGAAAGATTTTAAATGTTTCCTACCAGCCAATATTAAGATTGCCATAAAAATAGCCGTCAAAATTAAAGCAAGAATCAGTAGGATACCACCATAAGGTCCTACTGCAACACCAATTGGTATTGGAAGAAATAGGATTACGAAACTCAAATCACCTGCTCCGGTTAAAATGGCCAGTATAATGGTGATGAGTACACCTAGAAAAGTCAAAGCAAAGCCTAAGATCATAATCTTAAAACCAATACCGTATTTTAACCCCTCCTCAGAATAACTGCTTCCTACGCACTTTATACAAAACTCTAAGTGTGAGTTGAAGCATGATAGGCATACTCTAGACCCGCAATTCTGACATACATACTTAGCGTTGTGGATACCGCAGACCTCACATTTAACAGTCATACCAACACACCTGATAGTATAAGTAAAACAACTGTTAAAATAGCCATCATAACCAGAAGTATCATCGAATACTTTACAAGATCTCTATCTCCAAATATTATGGGAAACGGCCCTATTAATACGGCTCCACCAGTCTTCACGTTAGCCGTCTTCTTCAGGGATTTTAGAAACTCCAATAAGAAGCCTACAAAGACCAAAGCAACTCCAATTAGGATCATGGTTAGGCCGATAATTAGTAAACCAGCCATCCAACTACTAGAAGTTCTAAACGAACATATAAGGTTATTTTTAGCTTTAAAGCTATTGAATCATACGTCAAATTCACTCTAGGAACTTGCTGTAGATTATCATGTTCATCCCGTAAAAATGTCCAACTGTTGCACCACCACTTTACCTTT
>JAWCKO010000153.1:3107-3429 GCA_038851915.1 Bathyarchaeia archaeon | reverse complement strand
ATACGTAGCCTTTCCCCCATAAGTCTAGGTTTAAATCCTACTTTTTCAATTAAGAGTATACTTGGGGATTGCTTGGCTGATGTTTTAACAATACCGAGTATCGACTTTATTGAAGCTGTTGAGGAAATATCTTCCTTTATAAGAAGTACCGTTGGTGATGCTAGGGGTGTTGTGTTAGGTTTAAGTGGTGGTGTTGATAGTAGTGTAACTGCAACCTTATGTGTTAAGGCTTTAGGTTCCGATAAGGTGTTGGCTCTATTAATGCCTCTATCTTTCACTCCTAAGTCTGATGTTGAAGACGCTCTATTCCTCGCTAGATGGC
>JAWCKO010000153.1:0-3097 GCA_038851915.1 Bathyarchaeia archaeon | reverse complement strand
AACCTCAGAGCTAGGGTTAGAATGCTCATACTCTACTATTATGCAAACCTATACGGTTTCCTAGTAGCTGGATCTAGCGATAAAAGCGAGATTTTAATCGGCTACTATACGAAGTACGGTGATGGTGCGGCAGACCTCCTACCCATAGCTCACCTCTATAAAACTCAAGTTAGATCTCTGGCGAACTGGCTTGGAATACCTGAGCATATAGCATATAAGCCTAGTAGTCCTCAGCTTTACGCTGGACATAAGATTACTGATGAGCTTCCCGTAGACTACCAAGTTTTAGATAGAATTCTGGTGGGTTTATTTGAGTATAAACTTAAGCCTTCTGAAGTAGCTGAAAGGCTTAAAATTCCAGGAGACTTGGTTTTCAGTATTTTAAAACGGTATGAGTCTACATCGCATAAGCGTAGACTTCCTCCGATGGTTAAACCCCTGCCGTCGCTTTAAATAGGTTAATTTTAACTTAGAGATTGTGATAGTATTCTTACAGGTGGTTAAATGGAATCTTCAAAAAAGATTAAAATGGTTTTTAACGGTGTAGGCTCAATTCTAGTAGAAGTTAGAGAGGATTGGAATCCTAAGACTACTAAGAGGATTCTAGAAAGTCTCCCTCTGACTGGTAGAGCTATGAGATGGGGTGATGAAGTCTACTTTGAAGTGAATATAAACATAGAAGAGGAGAATAGTCGGGTCGATATGGAGGTTGGTGAAGTCGCATTCTGGCCTCCTGGAAACGCCATATGCCTCTTCTTCGGCAGAACTCCAGTAAGTAGATCCGATAAACCTAGAGCATACAGCCCAGTCAATCCTTTTGGAGTTGTAGTTGAAGGCATTGATATTCTAAGAAGGGTTAAAGGCGGTGAGAAGGTCACCGTGGTTATGGGTTAAAAAATAATGGGATTGGAGGGGTTAAACTAAAGCATCTATAATTCTTCTCTCAGTCAGTATTCCGACGAGGTTTCCCCTCTTAGTTACAGCCAGTCTTCTTATTTTATTGTCACGCATGAGTTTCAAAGCCTCCGATATCGGCTTATCTGCCTCAATCGTTATTAGCGGTTTACTCATAACTTCATGAGCGTACGTTGCAGTTGGGCTTCTACCAGCCCGTATAACCCGGTTGAGTATGTCTTTCTCCGTAATTATGCCAACTGGTTTCCCTCCCATTTCCACTATGACCGCTCCTATATCGTACATAGACATTTTATCGATAACGGTGGCTATAGTATCTGAGAATAGGACTTTCACCGGTGGAGAACGCATAACTGCTTCTACAGGTGTATTTAGATTAATTTTGGCAGAAGACAAGAAAAAGACCTCCGGTATTTACTCTGTCGTTAAATCCTTATAAAAATAACGGTGAAAATGTCGATTGAATACTGTAAGTAGCTTCTAAAGTTTTTATCCAGCATCCACCTATTGAGTTAATACCTTGTAATGAAGCTCTTAAAAGTTAGAAGAGGCTTCAGAGAGACAAGGCTTAACATTTTAACCGATAGCTTAAACGCTGCTGAACTATGCTGGCTGAAAGTTTTAGAATGCCGCGTAAAGCTTGAACAGTATCTGAGGATGAATCCTAAGTTTAAATGGAGTCTAGACCCGGTTGAAGTAGAAAAATGGGCTCCTGAAGTCGTTAAAAGGATGGCTTCCGTCGGCTTCTTGGCAAACGTAGGCCCTATGGCATCTGTAGCGGGGGTTTTAGCAGACATGGCTTTGGAGTATGGTTTAACGGAAACACCTACCGTTTTAGTTGTTGAGAATGGTGGTGAAATAGCGGCTTCAACCATAGCAGTTCCCATAAACGTAGGTGCATATGCTGGTGTTGAGGTTTTAAATGGTCTTTCTCTCACAATATACCCTGAAGACACCCCTTTAGGAGTAGCTTCAAGTAGTTCAAAACTTGGAGCTGGTGTAAGCTTCGGTGAAGCAGACCTAGTTACGGTTTTCGCTGAAAACTCTGGACTTGCAGACGCAGTAGCTACAGCTGTATGCAATCTAATAAGGAGTGGCAACTCTAAAAGTGCAGTTGAAAAAGCGCTTGAAAAAGCCTTGGAGATAAAAGGAGTTAGAGGATGTGTCGTGTTCTACAGAGGCTTCATAGGTTTAAAGGGGTGGATTCCAGAGTTGAAGCCTTTTCAAACTTTAAATTTCAATCTGTTCAGTAACCGTTAATTACAAGAGTGTTGATATTCCTGGTGGGGTGTTTCTAGGGTTGGAGAAATTTAAAGTTAGAGATGTTAAACTTGCAGATAAGGGCATGCTACAGATCGACTGGGCCTCTAGGAGAATGCCTGTCCTAGCTAAGATAAGAGAGGAATTCAATAAGAGTAAGCCATTAGAAGAACTGAGGGTATCGGCGTGCTTACATGTCACTAAGGAAACCGCGGTCTTAGTTCGGACTTTAACGGCAGGAGGCGCTAAAGTATCGCTGGCTTCTTCCAATCCGCTGTCTTGTCAAGATGATGTCGCAGCCGCTCTAGCCGTAGAAGGTGTTAACGTATACGCGTGGAGGGGGCAGTCCAAGGAAGAATACTATGAATGTATTAAAGCTGTTTTATCCTATAAACCCAGTGTGGTTTTAGACGACGGTGCGGATCTAATCGTGACGCTCCATCAGGAGATGGGTGTCCTCCTCACGGGTATACTTGGAGGATGTGAAGAGACAACTACTGGTGTTTTAAGACTTAAAGCCATGGAGAGGCTTAAAACGCTTAAAATACCGATTATAGCTGTCAACAATGCTCAGACGAAGTGGGATTTCGATAACATCTACGGGACTGGTCAGAGCACCCTAGATGGAATCCTTAGAACCACAAATATGCTCTTGGCCGGTAAAACAGTCGTGGTGGCTGGATATGGACATTGCGGTAGGGGAATAGCCAATAGAGCTAGAGGCATGGGTTCGCAGGTCGTGGTTACAGAAGTAGACCCCATAAAGGCTTTAAGAGCGGTTATGGATGGGTTTAAAGTAATGCCTATGGTTGAAGCCGCAAAAATAGGCGACCTGTTTATAACAGCTACAGGTAACGTAGACGTAATAAGAGCTGAACACATGATCCTTATGAAAGATGGAGCGGTCATGTGCAACGCTGGT
>JAWCKO010000152.1:2540-3434 GCA_038851915.1 Bathyarchaeia archaeon | reverse complement strand
TTTGTCTAGGAAGTAGTCGGCCGGATGTTTAGAGTAGAAGTTTTTAAGCTTGTAGACCGCTCTGCCCATTAGAAGTATTTCAGCATTTTTCGCCAGATTTTCACCCTTTGAGATTTCAAGATAGTCTTCAAGTTTAAGACGCCCTTTAACTCCAAGTTTCTTGAAAAGTAGGTAGTAGTTCAACTGGTAGACCATTACGTTTCCATCAAATATTTCACGGCTAATCCTAATGGCTCTCTCCGTTCTTTCAAACGGCACATACTCCAAGTAGTACGGATTGACTGAGATTAAAATCCCCTTCAATCCAGCTTCCTTTAGAAGTTTCAGCTTTTCCCTAGCGGTTTTATCGTCGATTGCCCAGTAGCAGTTTGTTTCAACAAATGTTGAAGGGATTTTTAACCGCTCGGCTGTTTCAACTGCTTTCAATAGTAGTTCGAAGTTTAGGAATGGCTCTCCTCCCGTGAAATGGAGGCCGTAGTTTAGGCTTACGCCATCTGGTCCGTATGGGCTTGGAGCTATCTTACCAGATAGTTGATGTAGTATCTCCCCGAGATCTTCCTCTGATATCCAATGTTTCCACCTCGGTGAGCAAGCATACATACAGTAGCGGCATTCAGCAGTACACTGATATGAGAGTATTAAGCCTCCTGATATTGGAATTGGCAATTTTACCCTTCCCAAATCTTACACCACCGTTGAACTTTCACCTCGACATATGAATAGTAAGTGAGGGGGAAATTAAGGTGATGGATATATTATTGGTTATGGTTCACCCGAAAACAATATATTAATGTAGTTGTTATTATCGGAAGGTCATGCTAAGGATTATTTCAAAGAGCCGAGTGAAATCTCCTTGGATATTCCATTTAAACACTGGATCGTGCAATGGATGCG
>JAWCKO010000152.1:761-2530 GCA_038851915.1 Bathyarchaeia archaeon | reverse complement strand
AATAGCTGCTACTTTAACATCCCGCTATGACGTTGAACGTTTAGGATGCGTACTTGTTGGCTCGCCACGACATGCAGATGTTTTACTTTTAACTGGACCACTAACCCGTCAGATGTTTTCCCGCGTCATCAGGGTTTACGAGCAGGTACCGGAGCCTAAAGCTGTCGCCGCCGTAGGGACGTGCGCAACTTCCGGAGGCGTATTTAGCGGAAGCTATTCGATTGAGGGGCCAGTAGACAGGATAGTTCCAGTGGATGTTTACGTTGTAGGTTGCCCTCCTAGACCTGAGGCAATAGTTAGAGGGGTTGTTGAAGCCGTGAAGAAGAAGTTTGGGTGAAAAATTATGTCTGAGGAATTGAAAGAAGTTGAATACAAGGAGTTTACAAGGTTTGCGTTACCCGTAGGCCCCGTACATCCGTCGCTTAAAGAGCCGATTCATCTTAAAGTGACCGTTAGAAGGGAGGAAATCTTAGATGTTGATCTACGCCTAGGTCATGCACATAGAGGGGTAGAAGCATTAGCTGAAACTAGGAATCTGATTCAAGACCTATATCTCATAGAGCGTATATGTGGGATATGTTCTCACAGCCATACAACTTGCTTCGTCCAGGCTATTGAGGAAATAGGGGGAATCCAGCCTTCAGAGAGAGCGCTATACCTTAGAACGTTAATATTTGAGCTGGAACGTATGCATAGCCACCTCTTACTGCTCGGCGTTATGGCCTATCAAATCGGATTTGACACACTCTTCATGTATACTTGGACTACCCGTGAGAAGGTCTTAGACATATTTGAGGAGGTTACTGGCAATAGGGTTCTCCACTCCATGAACATTATCGGAGGAGTACGCTGGGATCTTACTGACAAAATGGTAGAGAAGCTTGCAAAAACGATGGATGATATAGAAAAGGACGTATATAACATTTACAGCTTTTTCAAAGATAAGACTGCTGAAAAAAGGCTTTCAAACGTTGGTTTTCTCAGCTATGATGATGCAAGGGAGCTCTGTGTAGTCGGACCTACCGCTAGAGGATCTGGGTCAACATTCGATGTCCGTAAAGACGATCCATATGCTGCTTACAGCGATTTAAAAGACAGCTTCTCCGTGGTTTCGAAAAAAGAGGGAGACACCTATGCTAGGGTAGAAGTTAGAATCTTAGAATTATTTGAAGCAGTAAATTTAACGCGTACGATCATCGACAGACTTCCAAATGGTTCAATATCTCAGAAGGAGGGGGCAATCAGACTGATGGGCAAAATACCCGCAGGTGAAGCTGTTTCAAGGGTTGAAGCTCCGCGCGGTGAGCTATTCTACTATGCCAGAACAGATGGAAGAGGGGGGATTCAACGTCTGAAGGCACGGACACCAACGCTAGCCAACATAATTGGCTTAAAGAGGATGCTCGTAGGATGCGAGATAGCTGATATACCGGTTGTTGTGGCTTCAATAGACCCATGCATAAGCTGTACTAATCGCATAACGATAATCGATCAGGAGAAAGATGAAACTAAAGTTATTAGCTTGGAAGAGCTACGGAGGTTAAAGCCATGCTCACTCTAGCAACACTTTTAATAATGCTTCCGTTAGTGTTCCTCTTCAGTCTACTCTTTGAAGGGATTGACAGGAAGATTCATGCGAGAATGCAGTGGAGAATAGGACCTCCAATAACACAACCATTTTACGATTTTATCAAATTGTTCTGTAAAGAGAGGATAACTCCTTCAACTGCAGCTCGTGGAATATTCAGCAGTTCTCCTTTAATCGTTGC
>JAWCKO010000152.1:0-694 GCA_038851915.1 Bathyarchaeia archaeon | reverse complement strand
TTTTATATTTACTGGCAATTTCTTCTATTATCATAATGATAGGAGGCTCATCTTCTGGAAATCCATATGGAGCTATAGGATTCTCGCGAAAGGCTACATTATTCATTTGCTGCGAATTGCCGATGCTCATATCAATCATAACGATAAGTGTAAAGTCTAACTTGACTATATCGTATTATGATATTGTTCTAACCCAACTAGAAGCTAGATCCTGCTTCTCACTAACCAGCCTGAGCTCATTTATAGCAACATTGAGTTTCCTATTGTGCATACCCGCCGTAGTTGGAGTTGTACCATTTGATATTCCAGAGGCAAAAACCGAGATAGTTTACGGTCCGTTAATCGAATACGGTGGCCCCTATCTGGCTCTACTAAGATTGGCTAAGGATTCCACAAGCTTTCTATTAGCATTTCTAGCATCTACCATCTTCTTTTATCCTCTGGCTTTTCTTGAGCAATCGTTTTCATTAAATGGGTGGGCAGTATTATGCATATGCATACTTGCTTCTCTGATCGTCATGTTGATAACTGTCACCATTCCAAGGACGATATTCGCACGTTTAAAGATAGGCCAGGCATTCCGCTTTTATTGCATCTTTCCATTTCCCCTAGCTGCTATTTCACTTCTCCTATCTTTCATAGGATTGTGATGGGGGGTTCAGGATGAAGATTGGGAAAATTTTAAAAGAGGCTT
>JAWCKO010000151.1:0-3477 GCA_038851915.1 Bathyarchaeia archaeon | reverse complement strand
TTTTACTCCACTCAAAATCCACCATAGCCACATGGCTCGGATCCATAGCTTTAACTCTAAGCCCATCTTCGTCAGCTATTATACACGCCTCATCAACTAGTGCTGAAAGTGATGTAAGAATATTCCTCAGGGTTTTAGCATCAGCCATTGTTAACCGTAGAACCATCTAATCGATACACCTCCACATTCAGAGAATAGAATGGACAAAGACTATTATAAGGATTATTACAACTGCTTTAGTGAAAAACATACTTATACGTCGTATGTTTTGCTTAATTTTCCGATTGCAGTTTGAATCTTATTCCCTTGGTAAAGTTTAGAGTTTGATCATTTCTGGAGTATTTTTCTCGAGATAGCGGGGTGACATATATGGCAATTTATAAAAGCATCTTCAATATTTACATTTCATCAGCTATGAATATTTTAGATTTAGAGTTGAAAAACGTTAAAAGACTTCTACTACCAAACCTTGAAAACGTCTTCGAAAAATGTAATACCGTGCTTTCAATCCAACCGCATCCAGATGATACGGATATTGCTGCTGGAGGAACAATAGCTAAGCTTGCGAAAAACAGATGCCAAGTAGTATACGTAACCGTTACCGACGGGGGAGCTGGCACTACTGCGAGAAATCTCTCATGGGAATCAGTTGCAAGTATTAGACGTAGAGAGCAAGAGTCGGCTGCTAAAATACTCGGGGTATCTGAACTCATATGGCTCAATTATAGAGATTCAAAGCTTGAGCCAACGATGGAACTTAGAAGTAGACTTATAACGCTTATAAGAAGATTTAAACCCGACGTCGTATTAACGGTAGATCCATGGCTTCGCTATGAAGCACATCCTGATCATAGGTCTACTGGAATAGCTGTTTCTGAGGCTTTTCTTCTAAGTGGTTTTCCAAATGTTAACCACATAGACTTGGTAAACGGGTTAGAGCCTCATAGTCCTAAGTTTATAGCTTACTATTGGAGTGAGAAACCGAACATTTACGTCGATATTACTGAATGGATCGACATCAAGTTTAAAGCGATTATAGAGCATAAGTCTCAATTATCTGATGAAATGGTAAGCCTATTAAAGGCAGTATTCAGACTTATGGGTGAGAAAGCCGGCTATGAGTTTGCTGAAGCTTTTAAAGTTTTAACGTCTTCCGCCTTACATTGCAACGTATACGCTTCTGAACTGTAGATTAAACTGAAAATAGAAAAAATAACTATTGGATTAGAAATCTACGGGCTGTCTTCATCACTGGATGTATAGTAAACTCTATATATTGCTACACCGGTGACTCTGCCGTTATATCCGCCTGTGGCTAGACTGCTTGAGTAGAAGGCAGGCTTTATATGGTCAGATTCATGGAATACTGGACCCAGATATATTCCTCCACTATCAATTGGGTAGAATTTAAAGGGTATGAGTTCTCCGATTAAGGATGCTGAGAACTTGGCGGTTGGTTTTCCATCGTAAATATACTCCGTTTCGTTTAAACCAGCTATCCTAATCATCCATATGAACTTGTTCTCCTCGCCGTATCCCTCGGGTTGATAGTAGTAGTAGCCTCCATAGCTTCTAACGACGAAGTCTACGAAAACTACTACATAGCTCACGTTATACTGTTTCATCGTTTGTATCGCTTCTTCTTCAGGTGATAGGAAGGTACGTGCTATTACAGCTATCTGGGTGGAATTTATCGTAGCGTTGTCTGCTAACGTAGTCTTATTGCTTACTACAGTTATCCAATACCCATAGTCCCACCAAGCCATTACTACTGAATCATCTGGAACGTTTTCTTTAAGCCATTTTAAAGCTTCAATCCAATCTCCTCTAAACTCATTGACTGGAACTGATGAGCATGCTATTGTGACAGGGTTGTCAGCAGTCTGTATGCCGAAGTAAACAAGCGGGACTATAGATAGTGATACCAGCATTATGCCAAATACTACTACCACCTCTCTTCCGAGAGATGCTTCTCTTCTTCTTGAAGACTGCTCTTCAGCCATCTTAGTTAAAGACTTGACGATTTTACTGATGGAGTATGCTCCAGCTAAGCACGCTGGCACTGCTAGGATTAACACGAGTCTAATGTAGGATGCAGCTGAATATAGAGTTGTTAAAAGCTGCGCAAGTAAGAAAATGTGTCTGTTATCAAGCTCGTAAATGGCTATCAACACATAGACTGGTATTAAGGCCAGTAGAAAGCCTAAGCTTGTGAAGAAGCTTATCCAAGTCGCTGGTCTATGTTCTCCAACAGACTCTATAAGAGGTATAAGTGTTCTGTATAATGGCTCTAAGACTACGTAGTATTTAGTGGGTACTCCCGTTACATATCCGAGCGACCAAGCCACATAGAATACTGCGGCTGAGATAGCTATGAATGCGATCACAGCTACTAGACGCATTTTGACTTTCTCAACCCTCCTCTTAACGACAAGACCGTAGGCTAAGGCTATGAGAAGTCCTAGTGCAGCTACACCTGTTATTTCTCTGATAATGCCTAAACCGACCCTTGGAATGTTAACGGCTATGCATAAACCGCTACACATCATTATTCCATAAGCGATCACATACTTTGCTCTGTAATCTCTTAAAACTATGAAAAATGTTGAAAGGGCTAAAAGCCCTAGAGCATACCTCGCCGTACCCCATGATGCGAATAGGTATCCTAAAGTTACTCCGGTTAAAAGTGCATATGCCAGAGAGTTTTTAAAGTCTCTCTCCGGATCCATAGCTCTCACGTAGAATAGAGAAATTAGAACCAAGGCGAATATTCCAACCGTTTCATCGTCAAACCACCCTAGGTGCGTCCTAGATATGTAGGCTGGGCAGACTGCCATAAAAAGCGAAGATAGTAGTGCCACGGATAGTCCACCATAGTCTTTACCTAGATAGAAGATGGCTATGCACGTTAAAACAGACATCATTATTGGAAAATAGCATAGGAATTCGTATAACGTCATCGATAGGCCAAATGCTCTTGCGATTAGGTAAAAAGACGCAGCGGTCATAGGTAAACCTGGATATATCGTTCTAGTCATATCTTTACCATTAGGATACCATGACTTGTAGTCTATCCAATTAAGCCAAGATAGAAATCCTTTCTCAACTATTCTATCGGTTACTCTATACTGTAAGTATGGATCGAATTCGTGGAGGTATATTCCCCATTTTGCTGGTAACATTCTGATGATGAATGCGGATATCAGTATTAAACATAAAGCTGACGAAACCATTAAAGTTCTAAAAGTTTTACGTGTCAGTTTGACGTTTTCCAAGACTCTAAAAAACTCAACCATTTTATTCAACTTATGCCGGAACATTAAAGATATCCTCCCAATAAAGTCTCTAAAAGCTTACTTAGATAAGTCATAGTTCTGAATCTTTTTCACTTCCACTCTTTCAGGGTTTAATGTTAAAAGTTTGCTGCACTCTGGGCATATACGGTTGTATTTATTGATTACCTCCTCAGGATTTACT
>JAWCKO010000150.1:2792-3496 GCA_038851915.1 Bathyarchaeia archaeon | reverse complement strand
GATCCTTTAGACGATGAATTTTTCAGCGTTCTAAACGATAAGGCCATAATAATCAAAGCATACAACTGTCATCAAAATCTAATAGAACTCGTGAGGGATGTCTCTGTCATAGTTACACGTAGTAGCCATAAGATAGATAAAGCAGTAATCGACAACGCTAAAAACCTTAAGGTTATAGCTAGAGCTGGTGTCGGATTGGACAATATAGATGTAGATTATGCGGTTAGACAAGGTATAACAGTCATATCTACGCCTGACGCTTCTACTAGAGCTGTAGCTGAACTCACTATGGGTTTCATAGTAGCATTAGCGAGGCGGATGATTACGTTTGATAGATTTATGCACGATGGGGATTGGTGTAAAAATTCTAAACACGGGGTTGAACTCGCAGGTAAAACCCTAGGCATAATTGGGCTTGGGAGAATAGGTAGTCAAGTAGCTAAGCTTGCTAGAACGTTTAGAATGCATGTAATAGCGTATGACCCTTACGTTCCTCCTATGAAAGCTGAGAAACTTGGAGTCGAACTTAAGAAAAACTTGGACGATCTTCTCATAGAGTCTGATTTTGTTTCTGTTCATGCTTCTTTGACTTCTGAGACTAGGGGTTTGATCGGTGAGCGTGAGCTTAGGCTTATGAAGCCTACGGCTTTCCTAGTAAATACTGCTAGAGGTGCTATTGTTGACGAGGACGCCTTGGTTAAGGC
>JAWCKO010000150.1:0-2782 GCA_038851915.1 Bathyarchaeia archaeon | reverse complement strand
AAAATAGAAAACACAATACTAACACCACACATAGGTGGTTCAACGGTAGAAACACAGAAGAAAATAGCCAAGATTCTTGCCATGAAAATAATGAGGACCTTAGAAAAATTGGAGAAAATGGGTTGAAAACGGTCGTTTAGTTTTCTCTAACTGCTTTATCTAATTCTCCATTAATCCATGGATATAGCGTTTTAAGTTCTCTTAAAGCCTCTATGACTTTCTCTCTCGGATAATAATATGGGCTAAGTCTACCCCTCAGATGGTCGTCGAAGGCTTTTAGATCTAAAAGACCATGACCACACAATAGGAACAGTATGGTTTTCTCTTCACCAGTTTCTCTACATTTTAATGCTTCATCTATCACCGCTCTAATAGCGTGGCTCGGCTCAGGAGCTGGTATAATCCCTTCAGATTTTGTGAACATAGTAGCTGCCTCAAACACCTTCACTTGGTCGTAGGCTCTAGTTTTCACTAAGCCCTTTTTCGCCAGCAAGCATAATGTAGGAGCTTTACCGTGGTATCTTAATCCTCCAGCGTGTATCGGTGGAGGTATAAAACCATGACCCAATGTGTACATTTTTATTAAAGGTGTAAGTCTTGCGGTGTCTCCGTGATCATACGTATAGTATCCTTGAGTTATAGAAGGACACGCCGTAGGTTCGACTGCTATATACTCTGTATCTTTTGGAGCTTTCCCTGAAATCCTATCATAGTAAAACGGCCATAGTAGTCCTGAAAAGCTACTTCCACCACCTATACATCCTACTATAGCATCTGGATAGTCGTCGATAAGTTCAAACTGCTTCTTAGCCTCCAAACCTACAACTGTTTGATGTATCAGAACATGCGTTAAAACACTTCCAAGAGTGTACTTGGTTCTTGGATTTTTCACAGCATCCTCTATAGCCTCGCTTATGGCTATACCTAAACTACCTGGATTATCTGGGTCTTCCTCAAGTAGCTTCCTGCCAAATTCTGTTCGAACGCTTGGGCTCGGTAAAACCTCAGCACCCCATACTTCCATCAAAATTCTTCTGTACGGTTTCTGATCATAGCTAACTCTAACCATGTATATGGTCGACTTCATTCCAAAGGTCATACATGCAAATGCTAAAGCCGAACCCCACTGTCCAGCTCCAGTTTCCGTCGTAAGCCTTTCAATACCCTCCTTGAGGTTATAGTATGCCTGAGCTACAGCCGTATTCGGCTTATGGCTCCCCGGAGGACTTACCCCCTCGTATTTAAAGTATATTTTAGCAGGTGTTTTAAGCAGCTTTTCAAGTCTATAAGCTCTATATAGCGGTGTCGGCCTCCAGAGTCTGTAAACGTCTCTGACTTCTTCAGGTATCGGTATCCAACGGTCTTGGGATGCCTCCTGCCTTATAAGTTCCTTAGCGAATATTACTTCAAGCTCTTCAGGTTTAACCGGCTCTCTTGTCGTCGGGTTTATAGGCGGAGGTATCGGTTCAGGTAGATCCGGTAGTATATTATACCATTCCCTAGGTATATCCCCCTCTCCTAAGAAGATTTTATACTCTTGAGTCATGAGAGAAATGAAGCTTAAAAGGTTTCTTTTAAACTTTGTTGAACAAAAATATACATTAATCATCCTTCACGGCTGAGTCTTCTAGAAAGCACTAAAACACCTGAGGATAATAATCCAAGCATCCCCATGAATGATAGTACGGGTGTGAAAGAAGCGAAATAATCTAGTAGGAAACCCATAACGCTCGTCCATACAGAGACGAATATAAAGTTCGTAGTAAAGTAGACGCCCACCGCTAAGTCTTTTACATACCCCTTAGTTATACTCAATAAATACGATTGCGTGAGTGTAGCTATAGAAAAGCTCATGAAAAATAGGCTGAAAAGATGGATCCCTATCGTGAAGTTTGGAGTCTTGTAAATTGTTAAGAAGCATGTTAAGATTGCTGAGACAGATGTCGATATAACAGCCCCCTTCAGATAGCCAATCCTAGCTGAATATTTTCCAAGTAGAATCGGACCAATCACACCTCCCAATAATCCCATTGTATAGATGACCCCCCTCTCGTATGCATCTGCCCCAACACCATTTGCTAAGAAAATCGGTATATACGTCGTCATAATCGTTAAATCAGTCCCTCCAGAGTTTAAGGCTAAAGCAACTAGTACAAGGATTATAGACTTTTCGTTAAGCAATGTCCTCACATCTGATCTTATGGACGATCTTGCACCACCACTAACAGTAGGCTTTCTACCCCTCAAACACAGTAGTAATAGAATTCCTATTATAAACGGTGGAAGAGAGAAAATAAGAAAAGTCCCCCTCCATCCCAGATACGAAGAAAGTAGAGTCGCTACGACAGGTCCAACTATATTGCCTATGTAAGCTAATCCGAAGAAGAACCCTATAGCTCTTCCAAGCGTCTTCTCATCGTATTCATCAGCCAGTATTGCAGCTCCCATTGGATGTTGAGGCGCAACTCCAATTGAGAAAATATTTCTAGCTATGAGAAAGTCTATAAAACCCTTGGACAGACTGGTTAAAGCGCCACCTACAAATATGAGGAAGTCACCTACCCCCAGTAGAATATGCCTCGCAACGGCCCTACTCGACATACTGAAAGCCATCTGCAATATACCCCCGATGAAGGATGCCATTCCCATAATAAGTCCAAAAGAGGAATAGCTCAGATTGAGATCAGCTATCATTATAGGGAATAGTATGGATAAACCTACGAATAGATGTTGCATAGCATGGGATGACGTAACAACTGCTAAAACCCTTTTGGAAGCTTTA
>JAWCKO010000149.1:488-3529 GCA_038851915.1 Bathyarchaeia archaeon | reverse complement strand
TTTGAGAAGCATGCATATAGTTAGGCGAAGCAATACTAACAACGTCTAAATTCGGTTGCTCTAGCAGCTTTTCATAGCAAGTGTAGTAATCAACGTTAAACCGTTTAGCCGTTTCCTTGGCTTTAGCTTCATCTACATCGCAGACAGCCAGCAGTTTAACACGCCCATCTTTTAGGAAGCGCTCAACGTGCGCTAAACCTTGACCACCACAACCGACTACACCAACAGTTAAAACCATGCACAACCCTCTTAGTATTTAAAGTTCCACTGGTCCATGGATTCTACTGGATTCGTTGGCGGCCAACGTTACCTCTAACGTCTTCACAGCGTCACTATAAGTTGACCTTATCTTAGACATGTCGCCTTTCTCAACGGCCTCTACGAATATCCTATCTTCTAAAGCATACGGGTTTACAGACGGTTTAAACTCTTCAATGCTATTATGCCTATATATCCTTAAGAAGCCTCCGTGTCCCCCATGCTCTAAAACCATTTTCTCAGCTAGGATTTTCAAGTCTGTGAAGTTGTAGGTGTTTCTACTGACGCATGTAGCCGTTATGACACCTATGGCTCCATTTTTAAATTTTAAAACCGTTATAGAGCAATCCTCTACGTCTGAGCCGGGTGCATATTTGCCTATCAAACTGTAGTCGAATTCAGCGTATACTCTTTCAACGTCTCCGACTAAGAATCTAGCCAAGTCGAATACGTGAGTTGCCTGTTCAACAACCTGTCCTCCGCCTTTACTCTTACTAAGCCACCAATGCCCAAGTGGAAGCCAAAACGGGTCTACATAGTGTCCTTCAACAGAGACTATTGGACCAGAGTCTCTTAAAACTTCTAAAGCCTTATCCGTAGTATCCAGATATCGCCACATGTATCCCACGCTATTTACAACCCCAGCTTTATGAATCACCTTATCTATCCGTCTGGCCGTATTCAAATCTAAAGCAACAGGCTTCTCAACGAAAATGTGTACCCCTCTTTCAACAACTTCTACTTCAAACCCATGGGAGTATGGTGGAACCGCTATGAAAACCGCGTCGAGCTTCTCCTTTTGAAGCATCTCCCGGTAATCGGCGTAGGCATTCGCTTTGTACATTTGAGCCAACTCTCTGGCTCTACCGATTTCAACGTCACAGAAGGCGACCAGTTTGACGTTTGACATTTTAACAAGTATCGGTATGTGGCAATCTCTCATTATTCCTCCACAACCTATAATGCCGACGTTTACCAATCGACCACCTATAACCTATTTACAGGGAGGATTCTATTTAAACTTGACAACCAACAGTCTCCATATGGGGTTAAGCGGGTGAAAAGCTTTAAAGGGCTATGGGTATATTATGGGATATGTTTAGAAATTTAAGTCCTTATGCCATAGGTATTCATAAGCCCTTGAGCGAAAACGTCAAACTGGCGAAGCTAGGAGGTTTTCAAGGGGTTGAAGTAGATATAAACGAGGTTTTAAAGCTTGCAGAGGAAAAATCCATAGGTTACGTGAAGAGGCTTTTCAGAGACGAAGAGGTGAAACCTGGAGGTTGGAGTTTACCTTTCGAGTGGCGTGGAGATAGAGATACGTACGAGAAGGGTTTGGCAAAATTAAGCCGTCTAGCCTCCGTAGCCTATGAAGTGGAATGTATGAGGGCTTTCACATGGATTCTACCCTTTTCAGATGATAAGCCTTTCGAAGAGAACTTTAATTGGCACGTTTCTAGACTTAAACCGATAGCTGAGGTTTTATCCAAGGCTGATTGTAGACTCGGGTTAGAGTTCGTAGGTACGGAGACGCTTAGAGTAAACCGGAAGTACTGCTTCATATACGATTTAAACGGAATACTTAAGCTATGCCGAGCTTTAGAGCTGGAAAACGTAGGCGTACTCTTAGACAGTTGGCATTGGTATACGTCAAGAGGAACGTTGGAAGACATATTGAAGCTTAAAGGTGAAGACGTTGTATACGTGCATGTAAACGATGCTCCGGCAAACGTGCCAATGAATAGGCTTTTAGACAATGTAAGATGTCTACCTGGAGAGACTGGTGTGATCGATCTAGTAGGTTTACTGAGGGCTTTAAAAAGCATAGGCTATAACGGCCCCGTAACACCTGAACCTTTCAGCGATAAAGTTAATAGAATGCCTCCTGAAGATGCCGTGAAAGTGACGGGCGATTATCTGAAGAATGTTTGGAGGAAGGCTGGGTTACCAGATTAATCTCATCGTACGCTAGCGCACTTTCTCCAATCTCAATAATTCAAATACAACTCGTTCCAGCTCCTTCCTATCCTCTTTCTTTAGATCTAGTAAGGGTAGTCTCATTCTTCCCCCTCTAAGCCCCAACATGTCCATAGTTGCTTTCATCACAGCATATATCATGTAGGAGTTTACGTAGGGATAGGGTAGTATGGTCGTTGACGGGCCATATTTTTTACAGATCCTTGCAATAAACTCTTCGTACAGATCAAGCTTCTTCACTATTTCTTTCATCTTCAGGTAATCTCCATTTATTCCAGCTTTAAGCAGTTCAAAGGATACTTTAGGCATGAAATTTGCGTAACCTGAAATGAATCCTCTTACACCTAGGAAAGCCGTTGCTGCAAACCACCATTCGCCTCTCCCCTGCATAATCGGTATTTTATCTCCTACAGTCTTTATATGTTCGTAGAGTGTTGGTATAAAAGGTGTATTCTCCTTTACTGCAACGATATTGTCAGTACTATCCACCAATCTTTTAAGAACATGTGGCATCATGTATATCTTTGAAACATCTGGATTATTATAAGGTATGACGCCTATTTCTATTGAGTCTGCAATCTCCTTATAGTGGAGGTATAGTCCCTCCTCTTCTGGAACATGATAGTATGGTAGAACCACCATGACGCCATCGGCACCTACGTCTTGAGCATACTTAGCACGCTCTATTGCAACCCTAGTACCAGAGTGTGAAGCACCTGGTACGACTGGAACCTTACCGTTTGCAGCATCTACAACCGTTTTAACGATAACTCTCCACTCTTCATCTGTGACAGCATATTTCTCCC
>JAWCKO010000149.1:0-478 GCA_038851915.1 Bathyarchaeia archaeon | reverse complement strand
TTAAACCCTCGTAATCTACGTTTTCATCTTCTTTAAAAGGAGTTAGTTGAACACATATTACAGCTCCCTTCATTAGAAATTCACGGAGTTTCACAGGATCCATAAATCTCCCACCGAATGATTAAGAACCACTGTTATATCACTTCTAAGAATCCTATAAATTTTCTCGATGCCTAGTCTTCTCTACATATAGAGAATCATCAAATTAAATTTATGAGAAACAATCGACGAGAATTAGAGAGTATGAGAATTCTCACTATAGGCTGTGGTTATATAGGC
Organism: Bathyarchaeia archaeon; assembly: GCA_038851915.1. GTDB lineage: Archaea > Thermoproteota > CALKCG01 > B24 > B24 > DTBU01. The sequence goes on along the minus strand of JAWCKO010000149.1, from coordinate 199 downwards.
TCCGTTTTAGCGAGCCATTTATCGGAGAAGGTCCCTTTCGCGGAAATAGTCATTTCAGATGAGAGTAGAGAGGCCGTAGAGAAGGTAGCTTCCTCTATTGGTAGAGAGAACGTTAAACCCCTTCAATTAAACATTCGCGATTACGATAGGCTTGTTAAGACTGCTGAAACCTTCGACCTCCTAGTGGGTCTAGCCCCGG
>JAWCKO010000148.1:0-3551 GCA_038851915.1 Bathyarchaeia archaeon | reverse complement strand
TTTTTATCGCTTGAGCAACCAGTTCTTCGTCTTCAGGTTTCTCACCAACTATGTGAATTAAACCGTTTTTGCCTATGGTTATGTGACAATTTCCCTCTTTCTTGAGCATATTTATCATAGAGCCTTTCCTACCTATAAGCCTAGGTATCTTTGAGGGGGACAGTTCAACTACAACGCCTTTAGTTATCCCGCCTAAACCAGAGCCTTGAACAGTTAAAACAGGGTTTTTAGTCCTATCAAAATAGGCTATTTGTGCTATTATCATATCTCCAGGCTTCAATGTCTTAATTAGAGAGTCTCTAACAGGGTTAAACCTACCTTTAAATTAATCGGAGGCGTTTAAAAAAGCGGTATAGGGTGATTTTATGTCAACAGTCCAGCTGAAAGTGCCAACATCTATAATCTTACCTATGACGACATCTCCTACCTTAGGTTCGTAAACACCATGTAAAGCTATTACGGAAATAGTCTGCTTAACTACGGATAATACACCTATCTTAGACGCGTAGAGGCCCATGCCATACTTAAACACGTTTAAACCCGGTTGATAATCACCTTCAACTAAAAGCTCGCCAGGTAAAACTATTCTACGCTCGGTCATAGGGAAGACCCACCTACTTTAAAATTCTGACTTGAGCTGTACCCTTTGTAAGCCTGTTAAGCTTATCTAGAAAATCGGCTTGGAGGCCGGCTGGCATATCCACGTTCGCTACCCATGAACCGTCATTAAGCCATTCCTCCTTCTCCAAGTAACCGTAGCTTTTTATGAAGTTGTACATCTTAGAAGCATACTCCGGTTTAACCTTAACCTCTAATCTCACTCTTTCAATTTTAAGCGGTAAAATGGACCTTAATGCATCTATAACTTTTAAAGCCTGTCCCTCGGCTTCTTTAAAGGGATCTATCGATATCTTCACTTGCTCCATAGCTTGTTCGACTCTTAAAGCTGGAATGGGGAGGTTGGTTCTAGGATCTATACAGTTTTTAGTTATGAAGGCGATTATCTGCTTCCTCTTCTCTTCTATTAGTTTTCTCCTCTGTTCAGCCGTTATCTGAAGCTCCCCCTGTTTAATTATAATGTCAGCTATTTTCCTTACATCTGTTGTTTTGAAGTATTTCATGAGTTTCTCGGAAGACGCCTTTAAACCTTTCCTTACGTCAGAGTAGATTTCATAAGCTATTAGAACCTTATCTATGTCGTTTATCTTACCAAGCTTATAGTTTAACGCGGAATCAGGATTAACAATTATTTCAAACTTTTCGCCAGATAATTGTAGCCTGGCTAGAACATGATGTTCAGACATTCTCCACTACCACACTAAATGTTTTCTAGATACTTGGAAACTTCTCCATCGGTTAATATTCCGAACTGTTTGGTTTCAACTGGGATTACAGCTACTTTAAACCTTCTATCTTCACTTTTACCACCGCTGGCTTTAACTAAGGCTTTAACCACCAACTGTATTGCTTCATCGACAGTTAAATCTGCTCTATAGTTTGCTTCAAGAAACTCTGCAGCAGCTTCACTACCCATACCTACAGATGTGGCTTTATAACTCCAGTAATCTCCTCCGGGTAAAGTTACGAAGAGCCTAGCCCCATATCTGTCGACTCCTCCGAAGAGTAGGGCAACTCCGAACGGTCTAACTCCAGCGTGCTGAGTATACAACTGCTTAATATCAGCTATGCGTTTAACTAGAACCTCAACATCTATAGGCTCATCATACATAAGCTTATTGCTTTGAGCGTAAATCCTCGCCTGATCCACTAGAAGTCTGGCGTCAGGTCCAAAACCAGCTATGGTAACACCTATGTGATCATCTATCTTAAAAATCTTCCATGTGAAATTTTCATCCAAAAGTTTAGACGGGGGTCTTTCTTCAGCAGCTAGAACACAACATGATTTACATGCCAATCCAACTACTGCTGCACCTCTCTTAACGGCTTCAACAGCATATTCAACCTGGTAGAGTCTACCCTCTGGAGAGAATATCGTAATGACCCTATCGTATGCTCCCTGTGCTGCAAACATCATCTACACCTCCTACTTCCAAATCTATCGATTAATGATATATGCAATGCCTCAAATTATTCCGAGGAATTCTAGTCTAATATATAATCGGCTCCTAAAAAGTTTTATGATTTTCCAATATCTACAGGGAGGAATTTAGCCTTAACACGTTTAACAGTACCTGAGACACCTAAAACATGGATGAACGTCTTCGCACCGTCTAATTCCCTAATCAACGTTAAAGCGGCTCTAAGATACGGCAGAGCATCATGGCTTACAGAGAGAATGATAAAGTTAGCTTTGAACTCTAAAAGCCTAAGATTTGCCCTACTCAATCCATATTCACCGTATAAACGTAAGTACGTCTCAATCAGTTTCTGGAAAAAACTATCTTTATTAAACTCCACCTCACATTCGACCTTTAAAGCCAGGTATCTCGTTTTAAACGTCTTCATATGGCTTCACGCTCTAAAATTCTAACACCGTTTGGGAGCCCAGCTCTCTTAGAGATGGAGAGTTCAAGTAGTTTAGCAGGCTCCTCTGAAACACATCGGTAAAATTCTTGAACGTTTACATCGGCTAATGCTAGAAACTGAGGAAGCTCAAGAGGGGGAGTAAGCTCATATTGGTTGGAGGCCCAGCTTGAAACCACGATTGGTATCTCCATTTTCTTAAGAAGTTCAACATTCCTACGGAGGGTTTTAATAGCGTTAACCATTTCAAATCCCTTGGCGTAAATCAGAGGTTTAAGATTGAATTCGAAGAATTTACCTGAAGAAGCTAAAACTCTGACGTCTGAAAGACTCAACGTGAAAAACTTTTTCTGAAAAATTAAATCCGTACGCGTTTTTAGAGCGGCTCTAAACTGATCTCTAGAGCTACATGAAACAGCTATTATTGGAAATAGCTTTCTAAGTTTATCTATGGTCTTCGGTTGAGCCTTATCGTAGGTAAGATCCATCCTCCAAAAAACCTTAACTTTTTTCAAAGGTCCAACGGTTAAAGGTTTCGCATTGATGCTTTCAAAGGTTAATCCCACAACTGAAAAACCCAGTTTCCCAGCCGTAGAAAGCATTCGGTTAATTTCAGATTCGTTGAAAACAATATGGAGGTCGTGGAAAATTCTAGTGAAGTCTATCCCTCCTTAGACTCCACGAGTTTTGGAAGTCTATCGAAAACGTGGGGTTTAAACTTCAATCTTAAGCATATCGCGTCTATCTGATCTAATTTTAAACGTCCAAGATAAGCCTCCTGCTTATTGAATCTCAAGTATAGAATATTATGCTTACCTAGATGCGTATCGAGAGAGGTTTTAAGAGAGACTCTGTCTTCAGGAGACATTCGTCTAATTAAGCTTAGAAGAAACTCTTCAGAAACGTTTTCAATACTACCCCGGTAGACGATTATCGGATTACCATAATGTCCTCTAAGCGTAGTCTTCTCCAGCTTAATTTTATCTCTAACACTTTCCAGTAGAATGTTTCTAACGGCTTCTTCAACCTTAGACGGGTCCTCCGTAGCATGAGCATACGCTTCTACT
>JAWCKO010000147.1:0-3552 GCA_038851915.1 Bathyarchaeia archaeon | reverse complement strand
TTCTCTCCCTTTAAGACCGTTTGGACTTCTTCCGATGGCCTAGTGTCTATATGGTTTCTCGTAGACCCTATCCAGTATATGATTCCTCTAACTGGACTTCTAACGGTTTCCTCCTTTAAACTATTCATATCGAGAAGTTTAGCTATTTCTTCTCCTTCCTCCACCTCTTCACCAGCCGCTTTTAAGACTACTATTATCCACTCTCCCTCAGGAGAGTATACATCTACGTGTTTGTCTCTTCCAAGCATAAGCTGAAGCTTCGGCTTGATAGGTTCACCTGGAATTACGGCTAAATAGCGGAGGACATTCGTAAGCCCCTTATACACAAGCTTAGCCTGATCTGGAAAAACCCACCTTTGACCGCTATGCTCGATTGTGAGAGTGTGTTTACCAGTCTCTGTAGCTACGTAGCTCAACATACCCCTATGGACATTTGCCTTATCAGAAATCTCTATAAATTGTAGCAATGAATACTCGGCAAGCTCTATAGAAATCTCATCCCACCCATTAGCTAGCGAAGCTGGCGCAATCCACTGCTCATAACAGTGGAGATCTATAACGTAGTCTGCCTGTTCAACAAGGTTCTTGTAGAGATTGTAGGCAATCCTCTCGGTTTCATTCCCATCGGCTCTACCAGGCCAAAGTCTATTCATCTGATGAGGATGGTAGCTAGAGTACGGCTCCCCTAACTCCATCTTGTAGAAGTGCCTCCGCCACCTTACAGCTAGAGGGTTCGCCACAGGAACAAAGATAATTGTCCCGTTAACGTCCATGTTTACAACGCTATCGAGTAGAAGTTTAATTGTATATATACCTGTAAGTTCAACTCCATGCTGAGCAGCCTGGATGTAAACAACAGGACTGCAAGACCCACCTTTAATCTTAAAGTAGGGTATTTCAACGAAGTTACCGTCGGGCATCTGAACACGTAGAATGCTCATCTCTAAACTCGACAAGTGAACCATGTTTAAATTGTTATTGAGAAATCATTTAAGACTTTACTGTAAACATTCTCTACGGAGTCTAGTGATTTTGTGCAGGGCTCATTAGGTTTTCCTCTAACGAAGGAATCAGACTTAAGTTCTAGAAGAGTCTCCTCCATATAGCCTATTAGGGGCATCTTTCCCTCATAATGCTTTTTAAAGAGAGAAAGTAAACACTTAAAGCTGTGGGTGAGTGTTTATAATGGTCGTCATGAACATCGTTGAGAAAATTCTATGTAGAGCCTCAGGTAGAAGTATGGTGGAGCCTGGTGAAATAATAAGAGCTAAAGTTGATCGAGTGATGTTTCATGATCTTACTGGTCCTTTAACGGTTAAAGCCTTCAAGGAGATAGGTGTTCCTAGAGTTTGGGACCCGGATAGGATAGTTGTAATATTCGACCATCTAGTGCCTCCTAATGGCGAAAGAGCTGCTTTAAACCAGAAGATCATCAGAGTGTTCGTTAAAGAGATGAAGATTAAGTGGTTTTACGAAGTCGGTAGAGGTGGGATATGTCATCAAGTCATGGTTGAGAAAGGCCACGCTAAACCCGGTGAGCTTATAATAGGAGCGGATTCATGCACCTATGGCGCGGTGGGGGCTTTTTCAACAGGTATGGGGGCTACTGATGTAGCGGCGGTTCTAGCTACTGGTGAAACTTGGCTTAGAGTCCCGGAAACGGTCTGTGTGGAAATCGACGGTGAACTGGGAGATATGGTTACTTCTAAAGATGTGATACTTTACGTCATAGGATGTTTAGGTGTTTCAGGCGCCGTCTATAAGGCGATTGTTTTCAAAGGCTCTACAGTGGAGAATATGAGTGTAAGTGGACGTATGACCATGTGTAATATGGCTGTTGAAATGGGTGCTAAAACTGGGATTGTTGAACCAGACCATGTTACTGAGCAGTTTTTCAAGTCTAAAAACATACCGTATAATCCGAGTTTCCTCAGCGATCAGAATGCTACATTCGATGAAACTTACACTTTTGACGTTTCAAATTTGGAGCCTCAAGTAGCATGTCCAAACTCCGTAGACAACGTTAAGCCAGTATCTGAAGTTGAAGGTATTAAGATAGATCAAGCATACATAGGCTCTTGCACTAATGGGCGTCTTGAAGATTTAAGATTAGCTGCTAGAATAGCTAAAGGTAGGAAGGTTAAACCCGACGTTAGAGCAATAATTGTTCCAGCCTCTCAGGAAGTATATCAAGATGCGTTGAGAGAGGGTTTAATTGACATATTTCTTCAAACCAGTGCTCTGGTCTGCAATCCAACGTGTGGTGCTTGTATAGGGGCGCATATGGGTGTTATAAGCGAAGGTGAAACATGCATAGCCTCGATAAACAGAAACTTCATCGGACGTATGGGTAGCCCTAAGGGTGAAGTTTACTTGGCTTCTCCAGCAACAGTTATGGCGTCTGCATTAACAGGTGTTATAACAGACCCTAGGGAGGTCGTATCATGATAATAAGCGGTTCAGTCGTAAAATACGGAGATAACATAGATACAGACGTTATAGTGCCAGGTAAATACCTCGGTATAACCGACTATGAAGAGCTTGGAAGACATGCTTTAGAGGGGATGGACCAAGGCTTCTCCAATAAGATTAAGTGGGCTGGCATTCTAGTAGTTGGTGAAAACTTCGGATGCGGATCCAGTAGAGAAGAAGCTCCAGTAGCTTTAAAGTATGCCGGTGTTAAATGTATAATTGCTAAATCGTTCGCTAGGATATTCTATAGAAACGCGATAAACATCGGTCTACCTATAGTTGTCTGCCCGGAGGCTTCGGAGAAGCTAAGCAACGGCGACTCGGTTACGGTAAACCTAGCAGAGGGAGTAATAATCAACAAGTCTAAGAACGAAGTCTACAGGACTAAAGCTCTTCCAGAATTCATACTGGAAATACTCAGGGATGGTGGTTTAGTAGCCTACCTGCGGAGGAGGTTAACCTGAAAACCTATAATATCGCCTTAATACCTGGCGATGGTATAGGTCCAGAATTGTCAGGAGCCACCATGACGGTTTTAAACGCTGTTGAAAATACTCTAGGTTTAAATGTCAACTACGAGTTTCTTGAAGCTGGAGATAGGTGTTTACAGAGGCATGGTATTGCGTTGCCCGAGGAGACGGTTAAATCGATCTTGAAGTCGGACGCAACATTAAAGGGTCCCGTAGGTGAAACAGCGGCAGCAGTCATAGTGAAGCTTAGACAACTGCTAGACCTCTATGCAAACGTTAGACCATTTAAATCCTATCCGAACATCCCATGTCTAAAGCCTAACATAGATTTCGTAATAGTTAGGGAGAACACTGAGGACCTCTACAAGGGCTTTGAATATACACTGGGCGATGTAGCTGTAAGCTTACGGGTGATAACTAGAGCCGGATCTGAGCGTATAGCTAAGTATGCATTTAAAGAAGCTGTTAGAAGAGGTTTTAAACGTAAGGTTACAGCCGTACATAAGGCTAATGTTTTAAAAGCCACATGCGGTCTGTTTGCAGAGACTTGTCGAGTGGTCGCTAAAAACTATCCCGATATTTCATACGAAGAACTCTACGTTGATGCTGC
>JAWCKO010000146.1:1970-3553 GCA_038851915.1 Bathyarchaeia archaeon | reverse complement strand
CACAACCATTCTATTAAGAACAGTTTATTTTTCAGATTTATGGTCTAGTTTAAATTAATCTTGAGCGTTTATCGTTGATTTAATCCTCTAAACTCTTCCTTTCTTACCTTCCCCAGATATTTCCCCTAAGTAGTTTATGCTTTAATCTACTTTATTCGCCGTTTAGAGGTATGGCTTCCTAGATTAAACTATTTAACTCTATATCTTCTTCAGTAATAATATTATATTGAAGGAATATTGTTCCAGTCTTTCAAAACATTTAAGTACCGTTTTAAGAATGTTCCAGTTTTGACACCTTGGATAGTCAAAGAAATTTTAAACTCTGCACAAGCTAGAGAAATCTACACCTCCCTTGATATGGGTTTTTCCAAAGAGAAGGTTTACGTAGGCGAAGACTACGTTATAATACGCAACTCGAAAATCGGCATTGAAGAGTTTAAAAAAGCGTTGGAGGAAGAGGCTCTCTACGCCGTTTTAAATGCCTCCCTTGTTAAGGTTGCCAAAACTTGTGGAGAACATTACTATAAGCTTAAACCAGTGGCTCCGAATACGGCTCCTACAATAGAGATAGACGGTATCCATATGCACCGTATTCTAAATGTCACTCCCTGGGAAGACTCAAGAATCAAAGTTAAGCTATTATCCATTAGAAAGGGCTGTAGAGTCCTAGACACCTGCACTGGACTGGGCTATACAGCTACATGGGCTTTAAAAATGGGGGCTGGTGAAGTATTAACTGTGGAGAAGGACGTTAGCGTACTTGAGATCGCCTGTTTCAACCCGTGGAGTAGACGGCTTGAAGACAATGGGGTCACCATAATAGTTGAAGATGCTTTAAAAGTTGTTAAACGTTTAGCGGGTGAATCCTTTGATAGGATTATGCATGACCCGCCTAGGCTGTCGTTGGCTGGAGAATTGTACGGGCTGGAATTTTACCGTGAGCTCTATAGAGTTCTTAAACCCAGGGGCATACTTGTACATTATACTGGTCAGCCCGGTCATAAAAGTGGGAAAAATATAATGGCTGGCGTTAAAAATAGGCTTGAGAAAACTGGCTTTATGGTTAAGAAGGCTCCGAAAGCATTGGCTGTAATTGCTTACAAGACTGGTTAAACTTAAACACTATTAGAAATCTATTCTGAATTGGGAGGTCTAAATTTTGAAGCTCTCCTTACACAGTGTAAGCCTATCCGGTTTCTTCTACAGAGGAAACCCCGTACCCCTTGAAGAGCTCATACCTAAGGTTAAACAGTACGGATTCGATGGAGTTGAATTGATGGGTAGGAGACCTCATGCAAACCCCGGGGATTTATCCGCAGAATCTAGGAGAAGTCTTAGAGAATTAGCATCATCAATTGGACTTGACATAGCTGCCATAGCTGGCTACAATGATTTTTCAGGTTCTGATATATTTAAGAGGGAGCTTCACATACTATACGTTAAAGAACTCATAAAACTCGCGAGAGACCTTGAGGTAGATATTGTACGTGTTTTTGCAGCTGGTATGGCTGATGTAGATCCCTCCGTACCATATAATGAGCATTGGCGTTTATGTGTTGAAGCTTTCAAAGAGGTTTCAAGGT
>JAWCKO010000146.1:0-1960 GCA_038851915.1 Bathyarchaeia archaeon | reverse complement strand
GCGTTAGAAAGCCGCCCGCCTATTATAGAAAGTTATGAAGACGTATTAGATATGATAGAAGAGGTTGGTTCTGAAGCGTTAAAGGCATGTATAGACCCTGAGCTTTTAATCTGGGTTAGAGATGTAGACCCCTACGGTGAAGATGTCTTAGAGCGGTTTAAAACGATTTATGGGAAAGTTGGAGGTCTTCTGGTCCATGTGCATGTTGGAGACTCCATCGAAAGAGCCGGTAAATTCATAATCGTCCCTAGTGGAGGCGGCTCTATACTGAGGGCGTTGAGAATTGAGAGGTCTCCCATGGGAACTGGCGTGTTTAAACGCATAGTCCAGCCGTTCATAGAGGCTTTAAGAAGCATCGGCTATAACAGGTATGTTTCATATGAGATCTGCTCACCAAGATACGTAAAGCATAAACTTATAGACTTCCTCACAGTAGAATATGAAGTAGTGAATGGTATCCGTTTCCTGAAGGAGTTTTTAAGTTGAAAATGGAGGTGGTTTGTTGAGAAAAGTTAAAATAGGCTTCGTTCCTCTGCATAGAGAACCCTTCGATGAAGATTGGGCAGTAGAGCTTAGAAAACGGTTCATCAAAACTCTATCTGAAGCCGAGAATATAACACTCATATATCCATCTGAGAATCTGACTAAAAACGGGCTCGTCAGAAACGATGAAGATGCCGACAAAATTATACGGCTTTTTAAAGCTGAGAACGTCGAAGGTTTACTCTTAGGCACTATGACTTTTGGAGATGAAGTGGCTGGCGCTAGAATAGTGGACGGCTTAAAAGTCCCCGTGATGGTTTTCGCAACCAGAGAACCTGCTATAAGCGCTGAAGGTTTTAGGAAATCCGACAGTTTTTGCGGCACTCTATCTCTAACATCAGCTCTATACCGTAGAGAATTACCGTTTAAGTTTCTAGGGATAGTCTTCCCAGAGGATGAAATCTTCCTTAAGAGCATCGATGCGTTTGCAAGGACATGTGCCATAGTAAGCGGATTTAAATGGGCAAACATAGGACTTATCGGTCCTAGACCGGAGCGTTTTGAAACGTGTACGTTTAACGAAGCTGAAATGCTGAGACATTTCAGTCAGAAAGTTGTACCAGTAGACTTATCCCAGGTAGTCTTAGCAGTTAATGCCCTCAGCGACGAGGACCCTGATGTCGTGAGGATTGTAAAAGAGGTCGATAGATGTGTTACCGCTTCAGAGGTTCCGCCTGAAAAGCTTAAACTCATAGCTAAAGTTGAAACCGTCCTGAGAAGGCTATTCAGGGATAAACAGCTCTCCGCCGCAGGAGTTAGATGCTGGATTGAATTTCAACACATATATGGTATAGCTGTCTGCCACATTTTGGGAAGATTGACGGACTTGGGAATGTTATGTGCTTGCGAATCTGACATATACGGCTCTCTAACAATGCTAGTACAGTACTTAGCATCGCTTGAAGCAACTCCTCCCCACTTCGTAGATTGGACTATAAGGCATCCGGAGAAAGACAACCTCGTTCTAATGTGGCATTGCGGCAATGCACCCATATCTCTCGCATGCCCCGAGTGCCCAATTAACCTTAGATACCACAGTATTCTCTTCAGAGACGTAGGTGTGGAGAAATCCTATGGAACCGCTGAATTTAAACTTAAACCCGGTGTTGTAACCATAAACAGACTTACAGAGCATAAAGGAGAATTTAAGATGCTTATAACACAAGGTAAGATCGTAGAAACGCCGCTCTATACGAGAGGCGCCTACAGCTGGGTTGAAGTTGAAGACTTAGATAGGCTCTATAGGGTTCTCGTAGAAGAAGGATTTGTACACCACGCCAGTATGATCCATGGAGATTATACGAGCGAAATAAAAGACGCGTGTAAGTTTCTAGGGATCAAACCAATAGTCGTTTAACGAACATAGTCATATACGTCAATCTTTGACTTGGTGACTAGTCATGGGTATGACAGACCT
>JAWCKO010000145.1:0-3559 GCA_038851915.1 Bathyarchaeia archaeon | reverse complement strand
AACGTCTGGAGTAACTCCATCTTCTGTAAAGGGCATATCTTCAGAGGGATATACCATTCCTATGACACCTTTCTGTCCATGTCTAGATGCAAATTTATCCCCTATTTCAGGTATCCTATTGCTTCTGACCTTCACTTTAACTATCTTATTGCCTTGAGACGTTTCAGTTACTAAAACTGTATCTACAATCCCCCTTGTAGATGGTCTTAACGTTACTGAAGTATCTCTTCTAGATGGACCTTTAGCTTCTAATTCTCTATACTCCTCTATGAATCTGGGTGGACTTGTCCTACCAATTAAGACATCACCACCTTGAACTTCACTTTCAACGCTTGCTATACCATCTTCTTCTAAAACCCTGTAGTATTCATCACCCATGTAACCCCTCATTCCGCTTGATGGTATTTCAATAGTATCCTTCTCCCCTCCCATGTATTGGTAACACTCAGCTTCATAAAGTTGGAAGAATGAAGACCTCGCCAAACCCCTCTCTATAGAGTGTTTATTGAAAATTATAGCATCCTCCATATTATATCCGCCCATTGTTAAAATGGCGACCACCATATTCTGGCCGGTTGGCCTTTTGTGGAAACCCATAACTTCCATAGACTTGGTCTCTACTAGAGGCTTCTGAGGATAATGTAGAAAATGCGCTCTAGAATCCATCCTTAGAAAGTAGTTTATCGCATATACGCCTATAGCTTGTTTAGCCATAGCTGCTTCATAGCTGTTTCTAGGTGAATGGTTATGTTCAGCAAAAGGTATAATTGAACCGCATATCCCGAGAATGGTGAAGTTACTTATCTCCAAGTGAGTTGTTTCAGGTTTAATATCCTCAACTTTCAAAGCTACGTGAGCATTTTCTTCTTCTTCAGCATCTAAATACTCTATAACGCCTATCTTTACAAGGTCTTCCCACTTTAATAGCGCTTTTTTTAAAGCGTTCAAATGTTCCTGTTTAAGTAGCGGATTACCGTTTTCAACAACTATCAGAGGTCTTCTACATCTACCTGCATCACAGTTAACTTGAACCTCATTCTTAGCTTTAAGATACGCTATGTTTACTTCAGTGCTTACACGTCCTCTACGTCTATATCGTATAAAATCTCTTACAAGTTTCTCAGGCTTCAAGGTGTAGAAGCTTAAGGTTCCGTTAACGTAAACCTTTACGCCTCTTGTACAAATTTCCCTATCTGTACCCTCAACTGGGACACATCCCAAATCCTTTAAAATTTTGCAAACGTGATCTACATCTGCTGAGACTGATATTGTAGACATGAGAGCTAGGTTTTTGACAAGACCGCAGTTCGACCCCTCTGGGGTTTCAACCGGACATAACCTGCCAAAATGCGTTGAATGAAGTTCTCTGGCTTCAAAGTTTGGTTGACTCCTACTCAAAGGAGACTGTAATCTACGTAAGTGGCTAAGCGTTGAGAGTATATTCGTCCTATCCAAGAGTTGGCTGACGCCGACTCTATTTCTACCCCAATTACCTGTGGCAATGGCATGTTGCAGTCTCTCCGTTAGAATGCCTGGTCTAATGGCCAATTTAATAGATTCGTTTACAAGCTTCTTGGCAGATAAACGCTCAAGCTGATAACTCATATCCTTAATCATGTCTCGAAATATGGATCTAAATAGATCTGCAAGTAGAGGGCCTGAAAGTCTTATACGTTTATTAGCATAATGATCTTTATCATCCTCTACTCTAAAGCCGAGTTTAAGCTCTATGAGTCGGCAGGCTATTTCCGCCAAGTATCTCGCTTTAGTGAGTCTAGCTTCAAGAGTTGTACCTAGGTGTAAAAACAAGTTGTTATCTAGTATTGAATTGGCTCTTTGTATTCTACGTGCTTCATCTTGGCCATATGCAATTTTATTGCCTATGAAGACTATAGCCTTCTCAGTGCTGTCGATTCTAGGAGCTTTATCGAATGAAGGTTCAAGTTGCTCTATGATCGTAGGGCTTGGTGAAACCATTTCTGCAATTTCGCTGTCTTTTTCAATCCCAAGAGCCTTCATCAGTATTATAAATGGAAGTTCTACTGGCACACCAGGTATTGAAACATATATAGCTCCATCAGATTTAAGTTTAACCTCAACCCTCGTTCTAAAGCCAACAGTTGTAGAGAAAACTTTAGCCCTGTACACAAACCTAGAAGTACTTCTATCGATATCTACGATAACCTTGTTAGGAGCAAGGTCTTCAAGACCTACAATAAGCCTCTCAGAGCCATTTATTATAAAATAACCGCCTGGATCATCAGGGTCTTCACCTATCTCTAAAAGCTCCTCTCTAGTCATTTTACTTAAAGGACAAATCTCAGATTTAAGCATAATCGGCAAATCGCCAATGTAAACGGTATCAGTGGTTATAGTCTTTCCGTTCAATATTGGTGTCATCTCTAAAAAGAGGGGGGCTGCATATGTGAGGTTTCTAAATCTACATTCAAGTGGGGTAACTTCGTGAGATGAACCATCAACTTCTGTTATTCTTGGGCTACCTATGCTAATTTCACCAAACTTTATATAGAGATTGCCACCGCTAGTAGGTATCTCCACCCCACCAATAGAATCTATAATTTGTTGCAGTTCTTTTTCAACAAATTCATTATAAGAGTCTAAATGTTGTCTAACTAAGCCCTTCTCTTGAAAGAAGGATTTCATTAAAAGCCACATATCCTCTTGCATATACATTTTAACCACCTACGACGAATCTATAAAATATGGCTAACCCGGCCGTAGGGCTTCTTCTGACAATTCTGATAACATCTCCAGGTTTAGCACCTATGAGTAAAGCAGCTGGGTCTCGAACTCTAATCTTGGGAAGATGATGCTTCTCAATATGGTATCTTCTTAGAAGATCCTCTGCCTCATCTTTTGTTAAAATGCTATGTTTAGGAACAAGCTCATGTTGAAATATATCAAACTTAATTTTTTGTTGAGTGCTCATATTTAAACCTGCTTAGAAGGTGCTAACCTAGATAATGCTCAGCCTCTAATAAATATTTCTCTTAACAGATGACTGTATAACTATTCTGGAAATATGAGGTTAAGCTTCAATCTTCAATTTTTTAATCAACATAGCAAACCTCTTAGCTTTAGACTTAATAGTATCAAAGTCTTCATTTTTAGGCATTCCCCTCGTTATTATTCCATAATGCAGATCTTCTGGGTCTCCTTGAACAATCATGCCGTGTATTAACATGGCCTGTATGATCGATAATATGGTTGTTTCACCTCCGGTTCCATGTCCACCAGCTGTTGTAAAAGCTAAGCCAACTTTACCATCAAGTCTGCCGTGAAGTCTAACGGTTTCATCTAGAAATTCTTTAACTTCTCCCGCCATTTGACCGTAGTAGGTTGGGGAACCTATGGCAATCCCGTCATACTCTAAAAGCTCTTCAACTTTTGTATCTAACACTGTTTTCATGCAAACTTCTAAATCCTCCTCTTTAAGCGCTGCTGTAAGCATTTCTGCAAGCTTTCGCGTGTTTCCTCCACGCGAATAATAGACCACTAAAACCTTAACCATCCAAGTTCACCTTTTAACCATAATAGG
>JAWCKO010000144.1:0-3591 GCA_038851915.1 Bathyarchaeia archaeon | reverse complement strand
GTTCAGTTGTAGTTGTAGGTCAAGGTCTCGTGGGACTATTAGCTATGCAGTTTACAGCATTAAGCGGCGCCTACCCCCTAATAGCAGTCGATACAATCGCTAGCCGTCTCAAGCTTTCAGCTAAACTTGGAGCAGACTACACGGTAAACCCAACAGAAGTAGATGCAGTCGAAGAAGTTATGCGTTTAACCGATGGACGTGGAGCAGACGTCGTCATAGAGGCTACTGGAAACCCTAATGCCATACCCACAGCTTTAAACATGGCAGGTAGACTTGGTAGGGTTGTAATTCTAGGAAGTCCGAGAGGACTGTCAACCGTCAACTTCTACATGCCAATCCATAGAAAAGGGCTGATCGTAATAGGGGCGCATTCCAATGTTAGACCAAGATTTGAATCGCTACCACACTTCTGGACAGATAAGGATGATATGAGGCTTGCTTTAAAACTTATGGCTAAAGGTAGGCTGAAAGTAAGAGAACTCATAAGCGTAAAACTGCCAGTTGAAAAAGCCCCCGAAGCATATAGGCTTATAATGGAGAGGAAGGAGGAAACCCTAGGAATACTATTATACTACTGACCATATTTGACGTATATTTCCAGTTTCGCAAGCCCATTGTAAGATGACTAGACTAGCAGTCAACTAAAGGAACTTAAGTATTAAAGTAAAGTTGAAAATAAAAGGAGTATATGACATTGTTGACCATGTCTTATTAGGCTGCTAGCGACTTCTTTAGAAGCTCTACGTCGATTACACCTGCACTATGTACTTTCCCATCTTTAATATTGTTGACAGTTAAATGGGCAGGGCTGAATATGGCTGGGTCTATCTTATAGAAGTCGTAGCCAGCTTCCTTGAATATTTCAAAGAAGGGTTTACCGTAGATTTTTGAAGCCGAGGAAGGCGCCTTCTTAACATAATCCTCCAGATCCGTCCCGTCGTAGTCAACTGTTAGGAAGACTTGGCCTGAAGCTATTATAACGTCGTTCGTCCTACCCATGGCTCTTGCGAACTTAGGATGTATAGGTGCTATTGGAGCTACTCCAGCACCATAGACTATCTTCTTAGGGTCGAATCCGAGCTCGGTAAGCTTGTGAATACCTGTTTCAACTATTCGCCCAGATATCTGTACGCATCCAGCTATGCTGGATGTCGGTGTTATCACCGAGTAAACCTTGCTGGGTTCTACGTGGCATTTTTCTGCTATATACCTGAAGACTTCTGCAGAAGGATACTTATCCGTTTCAAACACTATAACCGCCACGTCAGATTCATCCTTATACTGGACTTTACGATAAAGCTCTTTAGGCTCTTGAGATATGGCTCTCGCAGGACCCGAACCCAATGCGAAAAAGTCTCCAACTTTAATCCTCCACCCTGCAAACTGCGAACCCAATGTAGCTATACACGGCTCATCCGTATAAACTGCTGTTGCTGGTAGTACGAGGTCACCGTACTGTTGAACTGTTAAACAAGCTCTGCCCAGCCCGCCCATGCATATCTCAGTTATCTTTAAACCAACCTCATATCCTCCTCTGGCTTTAACACCAGCGTCTACAATCACTCCACTGTTTTCAACTTTCTCCACTTTAACGCCGTAGTATTCAGAGTTTGAAATCACTTCTTCGAGTATTTTTAAAGCCCCACGGTTTACACTAAACATGCCCTAAAACACCCGTGGATTATTTCTACGGTAGTCGTATAAGAGTTTTTACTTTCAACACCGCTAACACGTTTATTTATCAACAGGTGAAATATTATCTCTTATAGGGGAGGTTACACGTTTGAACTCAAGAGAACGTTGCATTAGAAGCATACGTCATGAAGAGCTCGATAGAATACCCTTAGTGTTTAGAAGTAGACCTGAGCCCTTTAAAGCGCTCATGGAGAGGTTTAACCTTTCAAAAGCAGAAGACCTCTACAGAATTCTAAGCATAGACATTAGAGGAACCGGTATAGGCATTAAAGGTGGATATCTTCCTAGAAACGTTGAGGTTAAAGAGGGACCTTACGGACCAGCATACACAATCGGCGAATACATGGGGTTTGAAATTAGAAGAGACCTTTGGGGTGTTGAAAGCATTTGGGCGCCGAATAGAACATACACGTACACATATCACAAGCATCCGTTGCAACATATCCTGCTTGAAGAGTACAGATGGCCTGAAGCATCGGTGGAGGATTTCGACGCAGTGGTTAAAGCACGTAGAATATATGAAGACTACTGCCTCTGCGGAGGCGTTGAGCACATGTGGGAGATCGCTTGGCAGCTCGTAGGTTTTAAGGAGATTATGAAGTTCATGTT
The DNA here is from genome assembly GCA_038851915.1 of Bathyarchaeia archaeon. Classification (GTDB taxonomy): domain Archaea; phylum Thermoproteota; class CALKCG01; order B24; family B24; genus DTBU01. The sequence goes on along the minus strand of JAWCKO010000144.1, from coordinate 1,287 downwards.
TACCAAGCCGAGCTACGTTAACGCCGTACTGGATGGGCTTCATAGGATTCGAATGCAGCAGGCCAAGCTTCAATGTGAAGCTGGCGTGGACGTGATATACGATGGTGATGACGTCGGTATGCAGAAGGGTATGATGATGTCTCCGGAGATGTGGAGACGCTTTCTAAAGCCAAGGTATAAGGAGCTTATCAACCTCTGCCATAGATACGGTGTGTTTTTCCACTTCCATAGCGATGGATGGATTGAACCGATAATTCCAGACCTTATCGAGATAGGCGTCGATATATTGAACCCAGTTCAACCAGAATGCATGGACCCGGTTAGACTTAAGAGACTTTATGGAGATAGGCTCTGCTTCGAAGGGACGATAGGTGTTCAAAGCACATTACCATTCGGAACACCGGAAGACGTAGCTAGAGAGGTTAGACAGAGAATAGACGAGCTAGGGCCTACGGGTTTAATCCTAGGACCAACACATGCGATACAACCGGATACTTCTATAGACAATATAATAGCACTATATGAGGCTGCTTTAAAATATGGTACTTTTAAACGTTAACTTCTTTAATTAGAGGGATGAACTCACTTTTGTCTACGTCGAACAATCCTCTATCTGTGATTCTGACGTGAGGTATGACTGGTAGCGTTAGCAGGCTTATTAACGGTATAGGTGTCTCCTCCTCTAAACCTAGTTGCTTCTCAGCTTTCCTAAATTTTTTAAATTGTTCGGCGACCTTTTCAATAGGTTCTTCACTCATCAATCCTGCGACTGGCAGCTCTAAAATAGATAAGATTTCTCCGTTTAAAACTGCAGCATAGCCTCCCTGGGCGCCTCTAAGAGCCTCCCATGCCTTCAACATGTCGGATGGCGATTTGCCCAAGACAACCATATTATGGGAGTCGTGTGCAACAGTCGACGCTATAGCTCCTCTTTCAATATTCAACCCTTCTATCAATGCTTTGGCTATGCCACCGGTTTTTCCATGTCTTTCAACGACAACTGCTAAAGCATAGTTCAGAAGCAGGATAAAACCATTTTCAATTGGAAGCTTATCCTCTTTAAGACGTGTTTCAAACCCTCTAACTTCTATTATATTCACGTAAGCTGAGCCGTGCTGTATGGGGGTTTTAACCATAAAGTCTTCAACTTTTAAATCAGGCGTCTTAACCGTTTTCTTAGCCCATTCTGGAAACGGTTTCGGAGCCATTTGAACCGTGAGTCTTCCATTTCTAGCGGCTAATTTACCGCTTGAGTAAACGTCTACTATTTCGAATTTTTCAAGGTTT
>JAWCKO010000143.1:1745-3604 GCA_038851915.1 Bathyarchaeia archaeon | reverse complement strand
AGGTTGTAGGAGAGCCTTACGAGGAGGAGGAAGAGGTTAAGGCTGAGGAGTGGCTGAGGAGTCGTGCCGGTCGCTGATACAGAGCTTCTTTTCGCTTTAAACCCTAGAGACCATAGGCACAAGCATACGATAAGGTTACTTAAAGAGCTTAGCGGCCTTATGGTGCCTGACACTGCTTTACTTGAGTTTCAAGCAGTTCTCCGGGTTCGCGGCAGAAATCTATCTTAGGTGAAGATGGCAGTATTAGCCCTACATGAGGCTCTAACACGGAGCGGTGTGAAGGAAGTGAAAACCTTGAGCTTAAGCTTACTGGTGCTTCAGAGCGAACTTGAGGACAGGTATGGACTAAGCTACTTTGACAGCCTTATAGCTGCTTCAGCACTAACGTTGGATCGGCAAGTGATTTCAGACGATGAAGCCTTTGACAGAGTACCGAACCTTAAAAGAATACCGTTATCCTCGACTAAGTAAAGTCAGTTTTACCCATCTTTACATAAGCAAAGAACGAAGTAAAGGTATCATCCTACTTTAGAAGCGTTTAAACTTTCTCCGATGGAAAAAAATCAACTTTTTGGTAAGAAACCCTGTAGAATGTCAGGAGACTTTTAGACTTATATTGTTGAATTCAATATTAACCTTCGATAGTCATGCCCAGGGAATTGGTGTTAACTGCTTCTAGAACCCTTACGTTTAGAGAGTATGAAGAGCCGGTGCTTAAAGCCAAGCAGATTAGAGTTAAAAGCATTCTAACAGCCGAAAAGCATGGTACGAGTTTAGCGATTTACAGGGGTAAATCTCCGTTTCATGTGAAACGTTACGATGACCGTTTAAAACTCTTCATACAGTTAGAAGAAGAGGAGAGAGAACACGTAGTTTATCCGTGCCATGTGGGGAATATGACCGTAGGCGTTGTCGTGGAAACTGGTGAAGAAGCTTCAAAGTTTAAAGTTGGCGATAGAATTTATGGTTATCTACCTGCTAGAGAAACGCATACCATTGATGAGGGTTCCCTGTTTATCTGGAAGGCCCCGCCTGAGTTGAAGGATGAAGAACTCGTATGCGTAGATCCGGCGACGGTAGCACTAATGGCTGTGAGAGAGGGGTGTGTTCGAGTGGGGGATAGAGTTGCCGTATTCGGACTTGGAGCGATAGGTCTCATTGCTGTTCAAATAGCTAAGATAGCTGGGGCTATAGAAGTCATAGCGGTTGAACCTATAGAGTTGAGGAGGAAAATGTCTGAGAAATACGGTGCAGATCACGTTCTAAATCCAAGCATTTGTGACGTAGGGTTGGAGATTAAAAAGCTTACGGAAGGGTTGGGAGTCGACGTCTCTATAGAGACGAGTGGTTCTTATAGTGCATTACATCAGGCTATAAGATCAACCGCCTACGGTGGAAATATAGTCCCCGTTTCATGGTATCATGGTGACGCTGTGGGATTGGATTTAGGTGAAGAGTGGCATTTCAACAGACAGATTATGGTTTCAGGCGCTAGAGTGGAGAGTGAACCTTATCGCGATTTTCCTAGGTGGACGAGAAGTAGGGTTTACACGACTGTTATCGAGCTTTTTAAACGTAGAATGCTTACAGTCGAAGGTATGCTTAAGCCTATTGTTCCATTTGACAACGCTATTGAAGCATACAGGCTTATTGATGAAAAACCAGAGGAAACAGTTAAGCTGGGTATAAGTTATGCGTGATCTTACTAAGGAGGGGGATTTTGAAGGTTAGAGCTGTGTTTTTCGACGCTGGAGATACGCTTTTCTACTCTAAGGGGGGTTCCCCAGTTAGAGCTAGAGCGCTCACAGTTAGATTTAAAGAGTTGGGATACTTTCTGAATGAGGTGGATGTTTTAAACT
>JAWCKO010000143.1:0-1735 GCA_038851915.1 Bathyarchaeia archaeon | reverse complement strand
CCATTAGAAAAGTAGCTGAATATTTTGAAAAGTTGGATGAGGATGTTGAATTCTGCCGTAAGTATTGGATAAGCTTAATCCTTTTAAACCTTGGCATTAAGAGGAGACACCACGATCTTATAGAAGCTCTTTACGAGGCCTATAGACAGGCATCTCTAGCAGATACGTTTATCTACGAAAATGCTACGCAAGTTTTAAAGGAGCTTAAACAGCGTGGTTTTCTACTAGGTTTAATATCAAATACTACGGACTATGAAGGTCTCAAAGATATTTTGAAGAAATTTCAAATTTTTGATTTATTCGACTCAATAGCAGCATCTGTATTGACGACGTGGCGTAAACCTAGGAGGGAGATTTTCCACTACGCTTTAAATCAATTAGATGTTAAACCCTGTGAAGCAGTGCATATCGGAGATTCTTTGAAGAGGGACGTGGAAGGAGCAAAAGCTGTTGGCATGTATACGATATGGAAGTTTAAAGAGGGGGAGAAATTAGAAGATTCAAACGTTAAACCAGACTTTATCATAAAAAATCTGAGCGAGGTTCTGGATTTACTAGAGCCGATTTAGGTAACATTATGCAACTCCACTACTTTAGCTGAACTAGAGTCCAACAACTCCTTTGGTTTTTCTACAATGCTTATATGAGGCTTCCATGATTTTAAATCTAAACATCCCTACCTATTAACTGCGATAAACCAACACTTAACCCTACAAGCACGACAAACTTCTAAAAATAGTTTTAAATTTGTAACTAAGAATACTTGAAATGTATGGTTGAGTTTAAGGAGTTGATCGAAGCCGCATTAGGCAAGAGGAAGCTCAGCAATCTTTTCAAGAATGTAAACCTAGTGAACGTGTATACTTGTGAGGTTTACAGGGCTAATATAGGCATTTTAGACGATAGAGTATGTTACGTGGGGGGAGATAACGGTTTCGAAGCCTCCAAGGTGACTGATGGAAAAGACATGTTTCTAACATCTGGCTTAATAGACTCCCACCTTCACATCGAAAGTAGTATGGTAACCCCTTGGAGGTTTGCTGAAGCTGTATTACCTCGCGGGGTTACTACTGCTGTTGCAGATCCTCATGAGATAGCCAATGTACTAGGTGTTGAAGGAGTTAAAGCTATGGTTGAAAACTCTAGGGGGTTAAACCTTAAACTCTATTTTTGGGCTCCAACATGTGTTCCTTCACTACCTGGTTTTGAACACTCAGGAGCCGAGATAAATGCTGAAGATGTTGCTGAAATGCTTAAAATAGATAGGGTTCTCGGGCTTGGCGAGGTCATGGATTACAACGGAGTGATAAATCTCTCGGATAGGATGATGAATATCGTGGGCGTTGGTTTATCTTTTAAAGTCCCTATGGATGGTCATGCGCCTATGCTTAGGGGAAGGGCTTTGAATGCCTATTTGACGTCTGGGGTTGAAGCAGACCATGAAAATTTCACGGCAGAGGAAGTTGTTGAAAAAGCTAGGCTTGGACCGTGGGTTAAAATCCGTAGACACCTAGCAGAATCTAAAGATTTCATAATGTCCATTAAGAGCAGTGGAGTAGCATCTAGGTTTATACTAGCTACAGATGATACGTCGCCTGATTTACTAGTCGAAAGAGGACACTTAGACGGGATTGTGAGAAGTGCTATTGAGAATGGATTAGACCCCGTGGAGGCAATTCAGGCGGCAACAATTAGACCAGCTCAACATTTAAGACTTTACGATAGAGGGGGTATA
>JAWCKO010000142.1:519-3655 GCA_038851915.1 Bathyarchaeia archaeon | reverse complement strand
CTGATGAGGTTAAGCTTGAACATGCCTGTCTTCACACGTTAGCGGCTGGTGTTATGAATTCCGTCAGATTGGCCCATGTATCACTAGGCGATGCAGTAGTAGTCGTAGGATTAGGTCTCCTAGGACAGATGGCCGTATTGTTCAGTAGGCTTTGCGGCGCATTTCCAGTAATAGCGGTAGACGTAGCAGATAGGAGGCTTGAACTGGCCAGACTTTCAGGAGCTACTACCAGTATCAAGTATACCGGCTATGAAGATGTGGAAGAAGAGGTTAAGCGGTTGACGAATGGTCGAATGGCAGACGTCGTCTTTGAAGTTACGGGCAATCCAAATGTTATACCCTGGGCTATAAAACTTACTAAGAAGCCTCTTGGCCGTTTCATAGTTTTAAGCTCACCTAGAGGACCTACGGCTTTAGATTTCCACGACGAGGTAAATTCTCCGAGTAGGATTATAATTGGGACGCATTTCGGAAGTCAACCTTTTTATGAAACACCGTACAATCCCTGGACTAGGAAGAGGAATACAGAGCTCTTCTTCAACCTACTTAAAGCCAACATAATAAGTTTAAATCATTTCATAACGCATATATATCCATGGCGTAAAGCCTCTGAGGCTTATAAAATGCTCGTAGAGAATAGAACCCAAGCCTTAGCAGTACTATTAGACTTCAGAGGATAAACATGGCTGTCAAAAATATGGGCTTTTCTCAGTAGATTAGCAATGTCGGTAGTCCAATACGCACAGTACTTTTAGAATAAGTAAAGATCGTATGAATTTATAAGAACCGACTTTAATTCTTTAAAACAGTATGCAGATTGACGAAAACGTAAAACTTCTTAAACATAGACTTAAAAGTCTTAAAGAGTCTTGCGTAAAGGCTGTAATAATATTTGGTTCTAGAGCCAGAGGGGAAGCGGAGGAAAAAAGCGACGTGGATCTTCTCATCCTTCATGAAAATTGTAGGATTAAAGATCCAGTTTTAAGAAGAAGACACCCATACAGCATTATCCAAGAGGCTGTTGGCGATGCATTTGAAAGTATTACGGTTATTGATATGACACTTGAGCATTTTCTTAAACCAGTAGAAGTTAATGCACTACTTCTAAACATCTACTGGGATTCTATCGTAGTTTATGATGAAACCGGCATCCTTCAAGAGTTCCTCGCACAAATTAAGGAGAGGATAGCTAAAAGCGGACTGAAAAGGGTTAAAAATGGAAAAGCCTACCGTTGGATTTTACCCGAGCCCATTAAAGAGGTAAAAATCTTATGAGCTTCAATCCTCTAAGCGAAGTTAGATATAGGTACAGACTGGCTATGGAGCATTTAGAGAGAGCTGAAAAATTGTTCACATTAAGAGATTGGGTTGGAGTAGTATCAGCATCCCAGCTAGCTATCGAAAATTTCTCCAACATGGAGCCATGACCCTTCAAACCAATTGAATAGTCTATTGAATGGATTGCTGAAGAATGTAATAGATGAAGCTAGAGAACTTGCTAACTTAGCTAGAGAAATAGCTCCTGAGCATGGTAGATCAACCTATGGAGAACCGAGTAGTGGACTAGTACCAAGCGACATATACAAGGAGAAACATGCTTTAAATGCATTAGAAAATTCTAGGAAAGCTAGAAGAATCGCTGAGAGAATTTTAAATAGTTTAGATGTTAAATTTTGAAAAGTTTAGAGACTAGGGTCTGCTTCATATCAAGTAGTAAAAGATAACTATAAGAAAGCAGTATCTATCGATTTGATGGTTTTAGTTTATGAATATGGAGGAGATCAGTAGAACTGTTAAGGAGATAAAAACTCTCGTTGAAAACCTGCAGTGTAGAGTCGAAGTATTAGAGAAGATCGTTAAAACTGGCAATGTGACAGTTAAAGTTGAAGTTCCAAAAGTTATTCTTGAAAAGAAGGCTCTTGAAATTAGAATTAGTGAAGATGAACTTCTAGGTAGAATAATACTACTTGTAAAAGAGGGTTTCTTTAATGAAGAAAGAACAGCAAATGACGTAGCGGATGAATTGATACGAAGATGCTGGCATCCAAAGGATTTGAAATATATTAGACCAAGCTTGGAACAACTCGTCATCCTCGGAATTCTAGAAAGGTCTAAGATTAGGAGGAAGAAGGGTAGGGGTTTTAAATGGGTTTACAGTAAAAGTGAAACCCTTAACCTGGTTAAGTAGACGACCAAACCGTTTATTCTCAGCAATAGTCCTTTATTAACAGTTGACGATGAAAATTACGTTATCTATTCAAGAAAAGAATAGTTATACTTATAACGGAGAAAATGTCAATTAAGTTCTTTAGGATTATGGAGTTTAAACTTCCACCCGAAGTAGTAGATATCATAAACGGTATAAGCTCTATGCAGATAAGAGGGGCTTCGAAAATAGCGGAAGCTGGTATTAAAGCGTTAAGTATGGTAGCTGAGAATAGTAAAGTTGAAAGTCCTGAAGAGGTATTTGAAGAACTAGATTACGTAGCTCAAAAGCTTTTAGCTACACGGCCTACCGCTGTTTCACTTCCAAACGCCGTGAGATATGTCATGTTTGAAGCCTATAAGGCTAAAGAGAGCGGATTAAAAGCGGAGGAAGTTAAAGCCAGAGCCATAGATGCATGTGGAGAATTTCTCAGAAGGATAAGAGAAGCATCCATAAAGATAGGTGAAATAGGGGCTAAGAGAATAAACGATGGTGATACTATAATGACGCATTGCCACAGTACTGCTGCTTTAAACGTTATAAAGACGGCTTATAGAATGGGGAAGAACATAAGGGTAATAGTTACTGAGACAAGACCACTATATCAAGGACTAATAACAGCAGAGGAACTCGAGAAAAACGGAATACCGTTTACACTAATTATAGATAGTGCTGCTAGATTTCTCATGAAAAAGATAGATAAAGTGATCGTAGGTGCTGATGCAGTAGCAGCCAATGGGGCTGTCGTAAATAAGATAGGTACGTCTATCATAGCTTTAGCCGCATACGAATCTAGAGCTCTGGTATTTGTCGCAGCTGAAACTTACAAGTTTAGCCCAGAAACCCTCGCGGGGGAGCTTGTTAAAATTGAGGAGAGAGACCCTGAGGAAGTAGCACCAGCTGATGTTTTTAGACGTTGGAAGTATGGTT
>JAWCKO010000142.1:0-509 GCA_038851915.1 Bathyarchaeia archaeon | reverse complement strand
GTGAGAAACCCTGCCTTCGATGTAACTCCTCCAGAGTACGTAGACCTCATTATAACTGAAAGGGGGATAATACCTCCTCAAGCGGCTTTCACTATAATTAGAGATGAGCTTAAAGACATGCCTTACGAGTTCCAGATGAAGTATAGCACCTACTGGGAGAGAAGTCTTGAAGTTTAAAGAGCAAATTTATCTAATCCATAGACCTCTATGTGTGAGTGTTTTTGCATCTACCTCCGCTTTCTCAACTAAGAAGTCTACAAATTCTTTGAAAAATCCTCTTCCATTGTATTCTGAAGACCACTCTTTGACTGCTTTAGCGTATAGGTTTCTTTCAACAATTCTAATTTCAGCAAGTCGAATGAGACTACTGTGGGTTTCAGCATCAATAGAGTTGCTATCATATATTAAACCTGGACAGACTTTGACTGCACTTTTATTAACCTCTATGCCGGTAATTCTACCGTTTGACGTCACGTATATGAAGGGGTAGAAGCGGCACGTTACAGGCT
>JAWCKO010000141.1:0-3666 GCA_038851915.1 Bathyarchaeia archaeon | reverse complement strand
AGGATCTTCTTAAGGAGCTTAAAAGATTAAAAGTTGAAATGGGTTGTAAAACGTGGGCTGAGCTTTTGGCTAAGTTAATTCGATCGGAGAGAGTGGTTTTATTAACGGAGGACGATTTTGAGAATATGAGGAGGGGAGTACAGAGTTTTCTAAATCTTAGAGTCACCGTTTCTGAGAAGTGGAGAGGTCAACCAACCGTGCTTAATGACATACGGAGGTCTAGGCGCCATGAAGAAGCTTAGGCGCATGCTAACGTTAGACTCCAATGTTCTGATAGCAGCTTTAAAAGAGGATGAGAGATTCGGTGAAAAATGCGTAGAGATAATTAGTAAAGTGCCGAGCCAGTTTATTCTAGTTGAGCCTAGCATCCTATACCAAGAAGTCTGCGGAACTCTGGCAAGGAAGGTTGGAATTGAGGCGGCCGATCAAGCAAGAAATTTTTTGGATCTAATCATTCATCCAAGGCTGTTGATTGTTTGTAATAAAGACTTTTACATATCAGCATACAGTCTCTGCGCTCAATACAATATTTATGCTATAGATGCTATATACCTTAAAGTAGCATTAGACAATTATGCAGTCTTAGTATCCCTAGATAAAGAGGATTTTATAGATAGACTGAAAAATAGAGGCCTGCCAATTGAAGCATACCATGTAACAGATTTCCCATACCAACCCGAATATATGTAACGTATTCCCACAATCATATATTCATACAGGTGGACTTTAAATACATGACTACCTTCAACGGAGTCATACTATTCAGAAAGCGGAAGTAGAAAAACTACAACGATTCAGTAAAAAGTATCTACGATTTCTACGAATCGTTTTATATTCGGGTCTGTGAATATGTCATATTCATCTCTACTTGTGCTTGAGAACTCTGAAACAATCGCCCCCTCTTCTCCAGCTTGAAACCAGTGGAGAGTATTAGGAGATATTGTGTATTGACCCCCGGGTTTGAGGACTATTTCATGTCTAACCGTGAAGAACTGCTCCTTATCCTTCGGTATTCTACAAGAAGAGTTGGGAGTTGGCTCTCCCGGTACGTAAAGGTAAACTGTTCCCCAACGGCATCTAAACGTTTCTTGCTTACCCGGATCGTTTCCAACAGGCGGATGCCTATGCTCTGGGCATATTTGCCAAGGGAAGAGCACAAGTTCTTTAGCACAGTATCTATCTGTGTTAACATATACGAGAAGCTGTAAACCTATTTCATGCATCCTGCTGAGGCCGAAGTCTGTAACCTCAAGCTTCTGTTTTTCATCTTCTCTGATGGCTATGTGTGCTTTCCTGAAAAAATCCAAGGTTTTTTCAACAGCTAATTCATATTCGCTTCTCGTTAAAACCATGAGGCCCACCACAAAATATCGTCTTTAGAAGAAAGATAAATGTTATCTGCTTGAACAAGTGTTGGATGTTTAAATGCAGCATTTAAGTGTATCCAAAGTTCAATTCCATGATTCATACAAGCATCGTAGAGCGGTTTTATAAGCTTGAGTCTTACATGGCGGTCAAGAATGTAGTACGTGCCACTCCTATATCCGTATTGCTTGTAGTAGGGTTTAAGCTCTCCGTAGAAGGTTGGGAAAGTCTTACAAACGCCAAGGGGCAAAAGAAGACATCTGGAGATAACTCTACGTACTCCGGCTTTTTTAGCTTCACTAATTAATATTTCAAACTCAATTCTAGATTGACCCACTATACTGCCGAAGGAGGGGGTTATGGGTTCAACTCTCAGATAAACCATGAAACCCTCTTTGATCAAATTGGATGCAGCATCCATTCGATTATACGGGGAGGGGGCATAGCCTTCAAACCTACCATCCAGAAAAGGTATTGAGACCTCTATCTGAACGTTTTTCCTGTTTAAAGCTTCTAAGTAGTCTGGTTTAAGCAGAAGAGAAGGGTTTTTAGTTAAAATCATCGCGTTTATAAAACCGTATTCTTTAAGAGCTTTTAACGCGTAGAGTGTATTCCCATATTTATTCTCAAGCTCTGAAGAAAGCGGCTCACAGCTTGGAGATATATACATGATATATTTTGAGGAGGCTAGCTTTCCAAGCACCTCTAAATCCCTTTTAAACCTCCTCCTAAAGAGCTTCTTCGAAGAGGGGTTTTCTATATCTAGAGACCTTATATATCCATAGATGTAACAGTAGGTACACTTATACGGGCATCCTTTATACGTGTTGGCCGCAATATGCAATTCATCTGAATAGTCGACCTCGAATTTGAAACTATTTAAAGGCTTGAGAATACGGAAAACCTGTGAAGTCTCTACGGGTTTTAGAGCGGTCAAAATCAACCTCCAGATCAATAGAAACTCTACTCGTAAGAATTTAAAGTTATTAATTAACAAATATTAATGTGAAGATATAGTAAATATTTAAGTTTTCAGAGTTTAGATTTATCAAAAATCAGTTGATTTTTGAAGATTTGTGAGAGAGTTAACCTCTATGTAAGGCTGCAACTATTTTTATAATATCTCTATCTCTAAGCTTATAATCCTTAGGTAGTCTTAAGCCTGTACGGGCATCTACAGCACATATCATTGTCTTACCGAGCTCAGTATGGATTTCATTAGCTAAATCTAACGCCGTGGCGTCGTAGGGCATGAGGAATGCATCTGGTAGAACATTTCCATGCTTATCTGAAAGCCGCTTCTCATCTTCAACCGGATATACGACGTTCATTCTAAGGACTTTAAACACCAAAACGTTTATGGCAAATTGAACACCTGTCCACCACCACTTATTTAAAACCCTCTCCTGAATGTAGTTTAAAGCCCACTTCTGCTTCTCAGTAAGCTTCGATTGATCCGCGACCTGGAAAACCTCTTCACCGGGTATATAGCTTATCAATCCGCTCTTCTCAGCCTTCCTTAGAATGAGCTCAGCTTCGGCTGAAGCCGGTATGACTGGTATTGGCGAAAGCGCTTCAACCATTCTATTATAGTTTTCCTCAGACATCGGAATATCCATCTTATTGGCTACCACTACTGAAGGTTTTGCGATCCTTCTCAATGCTTCCGAGAATTTTAAGAGGTCGTCTTCCGTCCAATCATGGAAAGCCTTAGATTTAATGTTGGATACTTCTATAGCTTGAGCTACATGTTCTTCTTTCACCTTTAAACCGGTTAAGACAGAAGCTAAAGAACCTTTAAGCGTATCTCTACGGGTTTCAATAGTCTTCTCAACGTATTTTCTCTTACTTTCGATTATTTTAGCTATCCACATAACGAGTTCTCTCTCAATATCGTAGAAGTCTTGAACAGGATCACCTGTTCCAGGCTCCGCTATATTCCCATCGGCATCTACGCTACCTGAAGCATCAACCATATGGATTAAAGCATCTGTTTGAGCGGCTACGGATAGAAACTCATTTCCAAGACCCCTGCCCTTCCACGCTTCTTTCACTAAACCAGGTAAATCTACTATTTCAATCGGAATGAATCTCCAGCCATTTATACATATGGAATTTTTAGGGTTGTCTTTAACCCCAAGCTCTCTACATACACATAGGGTTTTAGCATAGCCTATACCACGTTGAGGTGTTTTAGTGGTAAAGGGAAACTTATCTATACGTCCGCTCAGCATAGTAGCAGCGTTAAAGAATGTGGTTTTACCTGTATTTGTTTTCCCAATAATTCCTATTCTAACGGAC
>JAWCKO010000140.1:0-3711 GCA_038851915.1 Bathyarchaeia archaeon | reverse complement strand
CTCATTCTCCCGTATTGTTTTAGCTATAGATTCGAAAACCCTCATACCTTTAACGTTTACAATAGGTATTTGAATACCTCTACCGACGTCTTCAAACCTATTATACTTAGGATACTCAGCGTAGCAAAGTTGGCTGACCACATATATTCCATCTTCATACTCGTAGTCAAAGCTTTTCTCAGGAACCTCCATACAGATTAGAAGACCGTCTATCCAGAAGAGCCTTGAAACCTCCATGGAAAGTGAACACCACACTAAATCATCTTTACCTCTTGAGTCAAGCCCCAAGATTTTTACAACCTTAGGCCTCGAAACCTCGATCTTCATAGAAGACTCCAATTTCAGAGGATTGACATACATCCTATTAACCGTTTCCTCTTAAAAGGGGTCACCTGTTTACCTAAAATGTATTCCATGCCTTCCTTCTCTACATCTAATGCATTCAAATACGTTTGACGTAGAATAGTTTTCCAAGCAAAAACATTTTTTCCATAAGTTAACCTATAGATTTTAGATATGTATAGCATTCAGCTCGGTGGATACCCCTTTGAAACCTTTAGACTATTCATAGCTATACTGGCGATCCTAATCTATATATTTGACAGGAAGAGATTTGAAGAGTGGAGGAAGAGAGGACTCTAACAGTTAGAATTTCTTCGATACATAAGAAGTTCCATATCGAAATAATTCGATATAGAAAGTGCAAGTAGGCTATTTAATTGAATGAAGTGTGACCCGAGACAAGCATTGTAAGGATCAATATGACAACTCCTATTACAATACCTTTAAGGTATTATAACAATTAATCCCAGTCGATATGTATACCTAGGATTTTAAGGATTTGTTTTATAGATTCAGCAGTAATTTTTCCATCCCTTACGACTTCGTCTCTACAAGGGTAGATTATTCTACCTTTATAGAACCCGGAGGGGTTTGCTAAGTAGAAAAGCTGAATCACAAAGAGTATGATGTTGAGTTGGCGGCTTGTAGCTCTCTGCTCAAGCTGTTTAAGCTCGTGTTTGCTTAAAAGTGTTCTCTTACGCAGGGCTTCAATAGCGCCTTCTTTATCCTCATCCATAGCAGATAGAATATCGTCTAAAGTTAAATCGTTATCTCTGAGAAAGTCTTTCAAAGCGAATTTAACGTCTATGTAATCTTCCCCAGCCATAATCTTCTAATTTAAAAGGAAGACTGAAATTTAAACCTACTGAGAAATAGTTAATACTTTAGAGGAGTTTAAACCTTGCCGAATTACGACGTCTGTATAATAGGAGCAGGACCATCAGGATTATCAACAGCATTATCAGCTTCAATGAGAGGTGTTAAAGTAGCCGTTTTAGAAGAGCATGGGGAAGTAGGGTTTTCAAATGCGAGATGCGGAGGTTTAGTCAGTGAAAGATGCATTAGAAATCTCAAACTCAGCCTTAAAGGAGAATACATACTGAATAAAGTTTCTGAGGCCATCATACATTCTCCTGACGGTTCACTGCTAACGATTAAACTCGGAGGCAGATGCTTCATCTTAGACAGAGCTACATTCGAAAAAACTCTAGCTTCAAAAGCTTTAAACAACAACGCAGAGATATACACGGGGGTTAAGGTTAAGAAGCTCAACTTTTACAAGAAACACGTTGAAATCGAAACAACCAGCGGAGCCTTTAAAAGCGGAATAGCCGTAGATGCCAGTGGAGCTCTAAGTATTTTCACACCAGCAGTATTAGGCTTAAAACCATCCCTTAGAAAGCCTATTCCATCGGCTCAAGCTGAGGCAAAGGTTAATGGTTTAAATGAAGATGATGCCCATGTCTTCTTGGGACGGCATATTGCACCGGGCTTCTTCGGGTGGGTTATACCGTTGAATCCCAATGAGGCGAGAATCGGACTTGCCTGTGAACGTGGAAACCCAATACTTTTCTTGAAAAACCTACTTAAGAAGCTGAATGTTAAGGAAGTATATGGCGTCACTAAATGGCCTATAATAACAGGAGGACCGCTACCCAAAACCTTCAAAAGTAGATTCCTATCGGTCGGCGATGCGGCTGGCCAATCTAAACCTACAACCGGAGGAGGAATATTCACAGGCACCGTATGCGGTTTAATTGCGGGCGTAGCAATCGCAAGGAAGGTAGAGGAGGACCTAGTAGATACACTTAGCATTTACGAGAAGACTTGGAGAAAACTTTTAGAATACGAATTTAAGATGCAACGTCTCTACAGGCGGATATTCAGAACACTAGATGATGAAACGTTAGATTATGCCGTTTCCCTTATGAAGAATGTAGGCTTGAATAGTCTTAAAGACTTCGACTATCATTCTAAGACCATTGAAGATTCTCTTCGAAACGTTAAGATTATTCTCGGAAAACCCTACATGTATCCTTCAATCTCTACGATGATCTTAAAAACTATTGGAAGTTTGCTGGCACATCCTACGTAAGAATGGTTTCTTCAGAAAGAGCTTTAAGCTTAAATTAAATCGATGTATATTCTAAATTTATATGAAGCCTATTCCTTTCCGAGATGTCCATTTAGACTTTCATACAAGCGAGTTCGTTAGAGACGTTGGTGTAGATTTCGACCCAGAAGAGTTTGCACAAACGCTTATTAACGCCCATGTAAACACCATATGCATCTTCGCCAGATGCCACCACGGCTACTGCTACTATCCAACTAAAGTCGGCGTAGTCCACCCGGGGCTGAAACATAAAGATCTACTGGGCGAAATGATAGAAACATTGAAAGCTCATAAAATTAGCGTCGGCGTTTACACCACAGTGGCCTGGGATGAATTGAATGCTCGGCTACATCCAGAGTGGCGTCAAGTTAAACCTGATAAAAGCCTCGCTGAAACAGGATACTGGAAATGGCTGTGTTTAAACTCTCCCTACGCTGACTGGGTTGAAGCACATGTTAGAGAGCTTCTATCAAACTACCAGTTTGACAGGTTTTTCATAGATATAGTAATGCAGTGGTTCGACGGATGCGTATGCGACATCTGCCTCTCAGATATGGAGAAGAGTATGCTTAACCCTGAAAATCCATCTGATCGGCGCATACAGGCGATACAAGTCCAAAGAAGGTTTATGAAACGTATAAAATCTGTCATAGAAGAATACGACCCGGAGATAGCTGTACCGCCGCTGGATTCTCTCCGCGAACCCAGAGGCAAACCTGAGAAAAGACCTAGAGTACTACAGTTACGTCTCCATAGAATCTCTTCCAACAGGTGGATGGGGTTATAACCACTTCCCCCTCATGGCACACTACCTAATGAATAAAGGTATTCCCCTACAATCTCTCACTGGACGGTTCCACAAATCTTGGGGGGATTTTGGAGGGCTTAAAAATAAAACCGCTTTAGAATACGAATGCCTACGGGTAGCAATTAGAGGGATTAGGGTTGGAGTTGGCGATCAACTCCATCCAAGAGGCCGATTAGACAAAGCTACATATAGGCTAATCGGCTACGTATATAGTCAAATAGAGAGGATTGAACCATGGCTTAAACATACGGAGCCCGTTGCAGACATTGGAATATTGATAGCTAATGGAACAGGCTCGGAGGGAGTTCTTGGAACAGATTTGAGTTCTGAAGAAGGAGCTATGCGGATTCTCATGGAACTTGGGCATCAATTTCTAATACTCGATGAATGGGATGACTTTTCAAAGTTTAAACTCTTAATCCTCCCAGACCACGTATATTTATCTGAA
>JAWCKO010000139.1:1461-3833 GCA_038851915.1 Bathyarchaeia archaeon | reverse complement strand
CCCTCCATAATAAGGATTATTCTTCACCTATGACATCATCGTAAACTCCTTCATCTACTCCTTCTATTACTTCCTTAGGATTCTTACCATCAACTTTAACGCCCATACTTACACAGGTACCTAGAACCTCTTTCACAGCACTTTTAAGAGTTTTAGCTAAACTCTTTGACCTTCTAATTTTAGCTATTTCAACTATAGAGTCGAAGTTCAATTCTCCGATAAACTCTGAACCCGCCTTACCGGAGCCCTTCTCAGATTCAAGTTCTCTTAGTATAAGCGCGGCAGTCGTTGGAATACCTACTTCCACCTCAAATGCTTTAGTTTCAATATCAACTATGATTTTCACAGGAACCCTCATCCCAGCGTATCCTTTCGTAGCTTCATTGATCTTATTGACTATAGCTGGTACGTTTACTCCTAATGGTCCTAAAGCAGGACCTATTGGTGGACCAGCCGTGGCTTCACCGCCTTTAACTAAAACCTATTGGTGGACCAGCCGTGGCTTCACCGCCTTTAACTAAAATGTCTACTACTTTCTTCTCGCCTAAAGTTACGCACCTCCTTCGATTTTTCTCAAGTACTCAGCATATATTGTTATCGGGAATGGGGAGGCAGACTCTAACAATTCTAGGGTTACTTCACTTTTCTGCCTATCAACTGCTACAACCCGGCCCTTCATAGATTTAAAGGGTCCGCCTATGATCTCTACAAGATCCCCGGTTTTCAAAGACTCTATTACAGGTTTTACTACTAAATACTTGTCTATCTCCGAGGGATCTATGAAGCTTGAAACTCTTCCTCTAGAATGCCGAATACCTTGGAGAAGCTCATCTACTAGAGTTGGATCTTCAGCTTCAACGAATATGTAGCCTTTTACATCTTTAACCCATATTGCGGCTTTAATGATGGACGTGTACGGCTCACCTTTAGCTTTAACTCTCCGTTCAAACATTTCTAAAACCTGTTTTTCCTGACCTATCATAGTCTTAATAGCGTAAATTTTCGACTGCTTTTTCATAGATTAACCCCCCTAGCCAACTACTGCAAGTAATGAAGCTATAAGACGTACGATAAATCCCACAATACCAATAGCACCTACGCTTATGACGGATATTTTCACGGATAGCCAAAATTCCCTTCTACTCGGTTTAACAGATAGTTTGAGCATTCTCAAACAGGATTTAGTGAAAGAGGCTAATCCCATAAGATCAACATTTAGAGGTAATCAATTAAAGATAAATGTTTCTGATTGAATTCAAACATAAGTTAGTTTCACTTATTTCAACTTTAGCAAACACTCCGCAAGTAGTTTGGAGGGGTCTTGGAGATGGTTTAATGAAAGCGTGAGTATGGAAAATCTCCATGGAGGGGCTTGCTTTAAAGCTCTCCATTAGAAGCAGACTTTTAAAACCTTCTTAGTAGAGAAGACATCTACCATGTTTAAATTACATACCTTTCTCAAACTCTAACTATATCCAAGCCGATTCTCTTTAAATAGTCAACTATTTCCACTCTAATGCTACCTGGGATACCTTTCCAGTCTATTAGAGCACTTTGAACTTTCTCAAGCGTTCTTTCTACGCAAATCTTAAGAACGTGAATATTTTTAAGGTTTTCAAGAGCGTATTTAGAAACTATGTGAGCTGGTGCCAAATCCCTCCACAAACCCACGTTGGTGAATTTGGGATTATAATGCGGTCCACCTACGGCTAAAACAGCCGGAAAACGGGGGATACATTGAACGGCAGCCATAGCGGCGGCGGCAACAACCTCACCAGCTTCAGCGTCTTCCCACTCCCTCGGAGTACTGCCGATTTCTACAAACATTGATGGAATATCAAGCGACGGACCATGATGCGTAGCCTCATAGGAAACTTTAAACGTGAGACCTCTATCTTCAACGAGTTTATTCATTTCAAACAACGCTGCTTTCATTGCATTGGCCGGAGCTATGGATAATTTATACGGTAATCCACCGTAAGTTTCAGGTCCCAGATTACCAGGTGCATGGGTTGAAAGTGTTGCTGTCCCACTTAGACTCGCATGTCTAGATAGAAATACTACTAAGCTTGGCTTGAAGTCTCCTTCAATAAATTGAGAATCGACAATGTCTTCTACGATAGAAACCAACATAAGGGTCTCGTCTTTCACATTGAGTTTATAAATCGGTTTGCCATGATATGTATCTCCGGATTTTTCAAATCCATGCCTATTTATAAGGGCATTAGCTATGTTTACACCAGCTTTATCGGACTCGGAGAATACTAGAAGCTTCAAAACCATCCTCTAGGTTAACATAAGATATAAAAGTGCCTTCTGGGAGTGAAGTCTATTTTCAGCCTGCTCTAAAACTACGGATTGAGGCGAATCTA
>JAWCKO010000139.1:0-1451 GCA_038851915.1 Bathyarchaeia archaeon | reverse complement strand
CTAAAACCTCATCCGTAACTTCCTCACCTCTCTTAGCCGGTAGACAATGCATGAAAACCGCGGCTTTTCCAGCTATAGACATGAGTCTAGAGTTTACCTGATACTTAGGTAGGAATTCCTTAAGCCTTTCTTCCCTTTCAGCTTCAAAACCCATAGATACGAAAACGTCTGTATAAACGATGTCTGCATTTCTAACAGCGTCCTCCGGATTGTCAAGAACTTCAATTTTTGCACCCGATTTCTCAGCATTCTGTTGGGCCCATTCAACAGCCTTGAGTAGAGGTTCATACCCCTTAGGACATGCAACAGAAATATTCACACCCACCTTGCTACATCCAATCAGAAGAGTATTACAGACGTTATTACCGTCACCGACGTAGGCTAATTTCAAACCCTTTAGAAAACCTTTAACTTCTCTTATCGTTAAGAGGTCTCCCAGTATTTGACATGGATGCCATTCTTCAGATAAACCATTTATCACGGGTATGGAAGACCACTTGGCATATTCATCTAAATCTGTTTGTCTTAGAACTCTAGCCATAACGGCGTCAACGTATCTTGCCAAGACTCTAGCCGTATCTTTAATCGCCTCACCTCTACCTAGTTGCAGATCGTCCCATCTTAAGTATAGAGCATACCCTCCCAACTGACGCATTGCGACTTCAAAAGAAACCCTCGTCCTAGTCGATGGCTTCTGGAAGATCATCGCTAGAGTTTTCCCTTCTAGAGATTTTGAATAGGTTTGAGGTTTTCTTTTCATAGCTAATGCTATGTCTATTAACTGGAGAATATCGTCGGCTTCCAATTCCTGGAGAGTTAGAAGATGCTTAGATTTAAGGAGCAAAAATACACCCGTCAGGTTTTTCAGGAAACTATCTTTTAAACTTTTCCCGAATCATGATAATATGTTTTCTATAAACTTCTCAGGATCGAACGGTTCTAAATCGTCAAGAGTTTGACCAACTCCTATGTAGGCGATGGGTCTATCTATTAGTGCAGAAATGGATATAGCAGATCCACCTTTAGCATCAGCATCCATCTTAGTAAGTACTACTAAATCTATGTTTAAACATTTCATAAATTCCTCGGCTTGATTTACAGCATCATTACCCGTTAAAGAATCTCCGACAAACACTACTAAGTCTGGTTTAGCTACTCTAGCTATCTTTTGCATTTCCTCCATAAGGTTTCTCTTAGTCTGCATTCGCCCAGCCGTGTCGATTAGAACAACATTTATGCCATGCGCTTTAGCATACTGTATTGCATCAAAAGCTACCGCAGCCGCATCGCTTTGATACTTCTGTTTTATAGCACGAATCCCAAGCTTATTTGCTAATATCTCAGCTTGTTCTATAGCCCCAGCTCTAAACGTGTCACTACACGCTATGCAAACTGAAAAACCATTTTTAAGTAGAAGCCTAGCCACTTTCGCCACGGTTAAAGTTTTACCA
>JAWCKO010000138.1:0-3817 GCA_038851915.1 Bathyarchaeia archaeon | reverse complement strand
TTTATGGTTGACGGCTTCAAGAGCCCTCTTAAGAAAATCCATAGCCTTACCTCCTCTTAAACTCACCTTAGCAGCTATAGGTTCACCTTTATGTATATTGAAATCTCTTATGGTTTTCTTCGCTCTGCATACGCACGGTTTTGCACCAGTTATGATTTCGAGGATTTTTAAAGCTTTTTCCAGTGGTTCACCACCCTTACCAACACAGGTATTTACAGTGATCTTAGTTATTCTGGGTTTAAGCATAGGATTCGTATAACTCAAGGTTTTCAACCTCCAGGTAGAGATATACATGGCTTCTCGTATCCAACTGGGAAAACGTAGTTGAGAACCGTGGAGATCTTCGAGCCATCCCCAACCTCAACGATAGCGGAGGCTTCAGAAGTCAATGAACTTGAGACCACTTCGACGAGCCTTCCAAATTTACCAATGCTATGACCACCAGTAATAATAACATATACACCTTTTTCAAGTTTAAAATGTTCTAAAATAAGCGGTTTATGAATATCCATTTTCAAAACATCATGAAGTTTATATTGATCTTCAACAGGGTTTCTCGGGTCTGAAACCCGTATTATCATATTATAACCATCGTGCATGTTAAGCTGGATGCATCCACCTTTCACGGTAGATTTACCTACTATTTTCCGAAGCTTGAATTGTGCTTCTTCAGGAGAAATCGGATGTGGGATTAACCCTTTACTCGAAGGAAGTATGCGATAGGGTTTATCGAGCTTCTCTACATGCAGCACATCCATAAGGCCGACTGGAAAGCCACGGTCGCGGATAATCCTACCGTCGACTTTGACATATCCTTTGTTCAGGATGAGCTTAACCTCTTTAGCCTTATGAGCTAAACCGAGGTAATCTCTCATGAGAATTTGAAGAGGAATACATTCGTCTATCGGATGAGGACCTGGGCTAGGCTTTACAACCCATCTAAAAGTTTTCCTAGGTATATTCCATGTTTCCGGAGCCGCCAACCGCTTTAAATGCTTCGACCCACTAATCTTTCCCAAGATGGACACCTCTACGTTTTTACCACTTTAGGAGTTTGCACCTTAATCTTCCGCTCCAATGCTTCAACCCTCCTCTTATCATCGAGATTAAGCTTAGTAATCATCACTTTAGATGGACGTATAGGTATAAGAACTTTTGTGCCATCAACCTTCTCACGGGTGACGCCTTCCACGTAAATACGCATTTTCTCCCGATCTACTCTTAAAACGGCACCAGAAAAACCTTTAAAATCCCCCCGAACAATTTTAACAGTGTCGCCTTTACGTATTGGAAACGACCTACGCTTGTACTTCTCCTTAAGCTCATCTGATAAGTGAGCGGAAAGTATTTTAACCATAACGTGCTTAGGAGCGTTAAAAAGTGTACGTCTCTGCTTTCTAGGCTGTTTAGACATGATAAACCTCCTAAACAATCATGCCTGCTAACGCCGCGATTCTAGGCCATCTCTCAGCAGCCTCCATTGCAACGGAGCCCCTTATTTCAGTACCCCTCAAATCTCCCTCAGGAGTTAGAAGAACCGCAGCATTATCCTCAAAGCACACCCAAGTTCCATCAGCTCTCCTGTACGGCTTCCTCTGACGGACTATGACGGCATGCATAACTTGCCCCCTCAATTCAGCTATGCCTCTTCTAACGCTTACAACAACCATGTCGCCTATGGCTGCTGATGGTATCCGTTTAAGTCTACCCCTATACCCTGTGACTCCAACTAGCTTTAAGAGTTTAGCTCCAGTATTGTCAGTACATTCTAAGTTTGCACCCACAGGTAGGCAACGTGGTATACGAGGCCTATACTCTATAACTGCTACGGCTGATACAGCTCTAGTTTTAGGTCCACCTTTTGGAGGCCCTCTACTGGACATCTTCACCCACCCTTCAATTTTTCAACAACTACAAAATGTACAGTCTTACTTATAGGTCTACATTCAACAATACGAACTCTATCGCCTTCTCTAATTCCTAGGCAAGGTGGACAATGTGCAGGTATTCGACTTTGTCTACGCTCATACCTACGATATTTGGGAACATAGTGAGAGTACTCTCTAACCACGATAACGGTGTTCTTAGCTTTAGCGCTTGCGACAACTCCTTCAAAAACCTGCCCTCTCAGAGATAAAAACCCGTGGAAGGGACAATTTTCATCTCTACAGCCGGCTTCAGACGACATCAAGATCACCTTTTAAGCCTATCTTCAGGTCTCCCTACGAGTTTTACACCTTCTACTTCAACTTTAATACCTTCTCTAAGCATGAATACGAATTTGCAGGAGGCTTTTGGAACCGCTTTAACACGCCGTCCAGATTTAACGTATATCATGTTTCTAGTTTCATCTACGACTTCGCCTTCTATACCTTCGTAGGATTTACACGGTGATTCTGCAACGCGAACATTAAGACCTATAAGCTCATGCTTTAATACGTTGGAGGGAGTAATCAAGCTCATTTAGACACCATCTTACGAAGCTTAAGCTCTTCTTCTCTTTGAACTGTGAGAATGCGAGCAATAGTGCGTCTTATCTCTCTCACCCTAGAATGGTTTTCAACTGTTCCACCAGCCTTAATAGTGGCATTGAGCTTCATCAGCTCCATCTTAAGCTCAATAAGACGGCGGGCTCTATCTTCAGAACTCATAGACCTTATTTCACTCATTCTAAGAATCGGCATCAGCTACCACTCTCTTCCTCAGCTTCCTCCCCCTTTTCAAATTCAACCTTTTGAGCCAACTCTTTAATAGAAATTTTATCTGGGAATTCTACTCCAGGCGGTAAGATTGTAACTTTTATTCCGAATATTCCGGGTTTAAGTAGTAGAGAGTATACAGCAGACTTTACATGTTTCATAGCTGGGTCTCCGGATTTGGGGAGATATCCTACCTTATACTTCTCATACCTAGCCCTTTCAGATGTAAGCTTACCGCTTATCTTAACTTCAGCACCCAATGCCCCCGCCCTCATAATACGTTCTAAAGCCCAGAAGGATGCCCTGCGGAAATGTATACCCTTCTGCATGGCCAACGCTATTCTACTAGCCATTATATGCGGATTGAGCTCAGGAACAGGTATATCGGCTACAGCTATCTGAGGATTATAAATGTTAAATTCATCCTGAAGATCTTTACTTAAAGCTTTAATTATCTCTCCGCCTCTACCTATGACAAGCCCGGGTCTTAAGGCGGAAATAGTGATTCTAGTACCTAGCGGTGTTTTAGAGATTTCAGCACCGCCATACCCAGCATCTTTCAACCGTTCCATTAGAAATTCATCTAGCTTAAATCTATCCATATACTGTTTTACGAAATGTTTCCTAATTGCAGACATCTGCAGCACCGAGTAACATTAATCGTTATTAAGGCTGGCTAATCTAAGATTAGATGGCTTATTAATAAGGTTTACGAAAAATTGCCTCCAGTAGTTGTTTCAAAATAGACAAGTTTAAATGTGCCATCGCCTTGTTAAACCGTCCACCATGGGGTAGGGTAATTGTAAATCTATTCTATGTAAAGCTTATAAGCTTAGAATCGTGCAAGTTTACGAGTCTTAGTAGGGTTTCTAGAAAATGGCTGACAACAATACCTGTAGATGTGAGGCGTTCCCTCAGCGTAGAGGAAGGAGACGCTATTTCATGGGAGGTAGATGCATCTAAGAAGATAGCCACAGTTATAGTTGTTAAGGAACCACTCAAGTTTCTTAAGGGAAAGTACAGCGATCCAAACTTAAGGTATGAAGATATTGAAAAGACAGCCGATAAGATCCTTATGGAGATGTCCCATGCCTATAGTGGAGCTTGATTCGCTAATA
>JAWCKO010000137.1:0-3824 GCA_038851915.1 Bathyarchaeia archaeon | reverse complement strand
GACAGAATCCAGCTGGATCGCCGTATCGTTCGGAATCTCCGACACCCATTTAAAGTATAAATTCAACGGTTTAAGAAGAGAAGAGGCTTTGATGAAGGTTCTTGAAGCTACAGACTACTTACACAGTCACGGCGTTAAAGTTTCAATACATTTAGAGGATTCAACTAGAGCAGATTTAAACTACATGGTTGAATTTCTGAAAAACGTAAACGCCGATAAGTTTAGAGACTGCGATACTTTAAGCGTGCTCCTACCGCCTCCAGCATACGGGAGGATGCGTTTCCTAGTGAAGGCTACGAATAAGCCTATTGAAACACACTACCATAACGATTTAGGCATGGCGGTCGGCAATACGATATCGGCCGTTCTAGCTGGAGCCAGTTGGATATCGGCTACTTGGAATGGGCTTGGAGAGAGGGCTGGCAACGCCCCCATGGAGGAGATACTCCTAACTTTGAAAACTCGTTTAAATTTGGATAAATTCAACGTTAAACCTCTGAGAACCATATGTAGATTTGTAGCTGAAGCCTCTGGAAGCCCTATAGGCCGTATCAAGCCTATATCTGGTTCAGACATATTCACTGTTGAATCCGGCATACATCAGGATGGGCTGCTCAAGGATAGGCGTATCTACGAGCCATACCCGCCTGAAATCTTAGGCGAATTCTGGAAGATTGTAGTTGGAGATAGTTCAGGTAGGGCTGGGCTTGCCTACGTTCTCAACCATGGAATGGGATACGATGTTTCTGAAGACCCGGATAAGCTTACTGAAATACTCATGTATGCTAGAGGCATGGCTAGGGTGAGGAAACGATATCTTTCACGGGAAGATCTTGAAGAGCTCGCGGAAAGGTTTTCCCTCAGAAAGAGGAGGACCCATTTAAAATAGAGGTATAAGCCTATCTTGGATGGATATTCAAGCAAACACATATATTCTATCTAATCGACATAGTATTCTTGAGGTTGATAGTATGCCGTCTGCATGTGTCCTCATAAGGGCTTCAGCTGGTCGGTATAAGGAGGTGCTTGAAGCCGTTAGAAATCTTAAGGGTGTTGTCAAAGTTTTCCCGGTTTTGGGGAGATTCGACGTAGTTGTAGACGTTGAGGCTGAAAGCTATAGCGAACTGGCTTCTCTGGTTAGACGTATTGGACGTATTGGAGGTGTTGCTTTCACGGAAACACTTGTTGAAATGGAGGTGGTATAGGCTTGGTGAACGCTTGCATACTGATAAAAGTCGTACCAATAAGGTTGAATAGGGTTCTTGAAGAGCTTAGGAAGATGCAAGGCGTTGTCAAGGCTTACCCGACATATGGAAGGTTTGACGTTGTCTGCCTTGTAGAGGGTTTAAAAAACGAAGACATAGCTGAAATATCTGCCCTGATAAATAGGCTTGAAGGGGTTAGAAGCACTGAGACTCTTATAGAGGCGTAAAGCTTAAGAACACTTCTAACGTAGATTTCAACCGTATGGCTAGCTACTACTTTCCATATGTTAAAGGAAGTATGGAAAACATAGACCTGGACAAAGACGGTGTTAGAGAGACTTTAACGTTGAAGTTTCAGAATAGAGTAGGCTCTGGATCAGCATCAGTAGACATAGAGGTATACGTAGACGGTGTAAACTACACGGATAAAGCCTCTATAAAAATAGCCGATGAAGCAGCCCGACCCGTAAAACCAGGCATGTACGTAACATCATACTACGGAGATGAAGTACAAATAATGGTAAACCACGGAGGCAAAATAGGACCAGGAAAACACCAAGTAAACCTAAAACTTAGAGTAGACTGGGAAACATACGAAACAACAATAGAAGACGAGGCAAAATAACCACCCTCCCTTTTTTACGTAAAACATAAAAGCGAAACCTTTATTCTAAGAGTTTTTATAAAATCTCTCTTAAGAGCTCCGGTCGTATAGTCTGGTCAAGTATTCCGGCCTTTCGAGCCGGAGGTCGCGGGTTCAAATCCCGCCCGGAGCACCTCAAAACTCGGAAATAAGGACATTTCTGAAAAACGGCTTAGGCAGTGGTGACAGGCTCCGAGAGTATTGTGAAAGCATATAAGATGATAGAGGAAAGCGTGGAATAAAGTAGACCCTCTAGGACCTACTACTAATAATCCCCCATTGTTTTAATAGGCTTATTTTAAACCGATGGTGTGGAGCCTAACAAGTTTCTCTTACATCATAAGTATCTGGTTTATGTTTAAATTTAGAACTATTTCCGCAATGTCGCTTGAGTATTCTCCGGTTCTCCTTATGCTCTCTAAAATTATTCTTACATTAGGTGAAACAGTTCTTCCAGTCTTTTCAGTTATGGTCTTTATTACCTCAGCTTCCATAAGCGCCATCTTCTTCGCTTCTGATACTACTTCCTCTGCCAGAAGGTAATCTCTCTTAAACAGAGATTTTATAGAGCTCTCAAATAATGATTTAGCAAGGGAACTCATCTCAAAAATCTTTTCTAAAGCAAACTCCTCCAATCTTTCATCCATTGAAAGAATACTTTCAGCTATTCTCGCGGCGTGATCGGCTATTCGCTCCACAAATTTCACTACCACTCTATAGCCTAAGCAGTCCCTTGGATTTGAAAGCCCAATATCCTTCAAGATTTTATCATTTTGCACAGCAGCCTTTAATTGCCTAATTATGTAGAAACTGAAGCGATCAACCTCGTCATCCAACTCGATTATATTTTTGGCTAGCTCCTCATCCAGGTCGATCAATGCTTTTATAACGTCCTCAAGCATTGAAGACGCTATTAAACACATACGTCTGAGGGCGCTCTCCACGGAGAGCTCAGGATAGCCAACTAAAACCTTTAATATCATCTCTTTGGGAGAGTCAGATATTATCTCTGTGCCGACAATCTTCCTCCTCACCAGTTCCCTTACCGCGTTCCTCTGCGACGGCAATATATACTCGCTTAATGTGACAACTCTGATAGAGCTATACCCATTGAGGTAGATGGAGATTATCGCACGGGTAATTTTCTCCGGTGTATCCATATTAGATATTTTAAGCGTAGCCTCAAGAAGATTTATTCTTGGCTTGACTAAATCTTTAGGTGTTAAGATAAGCGACTCACCTTCCGGAAATATTAAGAGTTGACTGCCAGCCTTAAGGCCCATCCCCGAAACCCATTTCTTTGGCAAAGAGACGATATAAGTTGATCTACCTGTGAGCTGGATTCGCCTTATTTCTTCGTTTCTCATAATATCACAACCTATCTATATAGTTCATTTTTCTCAATATAGTCTATTTTGGCAAGCTATATATCTTTTTCGATAGTATAAATAAAACTAGGAGGGCATAAGAACGTGGTTGGGAAAACAGGTAAAGGCGTTTCCACATTAGTGGCGATACTTGGCATGATTTCGCTTTTGATCATAGGCCTAGTTGCAGGGTATTATTTGAGCATAGTTATGCAGGAAAAAAGTGGCACAGATATTTCACAAGAATTTGAAGAGGACATTGCCTGGCGGACTTCAAGCATAACTCTCTCCGGTTCTACTACAGTTTTGCCAATAGCTAATGCATGCGCCACTGCGATGATGAACAAATATCCCGGCATCACCATAACTGTTCAGGGCGGAGGGTCTGGCGTCGGTTACAGCAACGTGATAGACGGTGTTGTGGATATTGGGATGGCTTCAAGAGATCCTAAAAAAACCGAAATAGATAATGCAAAAAGTAAGGGGGTTGACCTGTGGCTTCATCCAATAGCATTAGACGCCGTATGTGTAGTGGTCCACCCTTCAGTGGCGAATTCAAGCTATCCGCTAAGCCTTACCCTACAAGAGGTTGGCAAGATCTTTGCCGGA
>JAWCKO010000136.1:0-3899 GCA_038851915.1 Bathyarchaeia archaeon | reverse complement strand
AGCTAGTCTAAGCATGGCATCCGTATTAGAAACCGATTCACCTACTCTCGGCTCTAAGCAGAATCTTAAACCATGCTCCTCAGCTATCCAGTTGCATTTCCGCATACTATCTACGAGGATTCTCCAGAACAACTTCCAGTTGAAGCCTAAGTCAACATCCACCTTGAAGATTTTACCGAAGCTTATCGCGTCCTTGTAGGGAGTATCACTTATGAACTTTAGAGGGGGGGTAAACGTATCCGTCTGCACCATCTGAGAATTTAAATAGACGGCAAGTTCACAGGTTTCTGAGAATGCTTTTAGAGCTCTTCTCCTAGCCGCTTCATCCGGAGATATGATATCGTGGAAAATTGGGCAGACATTTATAATCTTTATATTTAAAGATTCTACATGTTCCTTAAGTCTGCGCTTATTTTCCAGAATCTCTTTAAGATTATCATAGCCTAAAGCTTCGATCTCTGAGCATTCAAAACCCATATCTGAAATTTCCTTCAAAGCCCTAAACATATTATCTAAATTTGGAGGATAGCCATATTTACTGATAGCGTAAAGCCAGCAGCAACTCACCTTAACCATAGGACATCTACAATAAATCTCCCCCAACTTTCTGAAAAATATTCCTATTAGGAGAATGTAAAGCAACAGTTCGTCAAGGGTTTCCCCAGTCTAGCAGTTGTAGCCTAGCTTTCCCATAGATTATGCTACGCCATCCCTGTTTCTGCTGTAGGTTTATAAGTTCTCCGGAGAGGAGACGTATTATAAGTGGACATTTAAGCTTCTCAGCAGTTTTACAAATATACGGTATTAGCTCAGGCGGTGGTCTGACTGAGTATAAGAGCGAAGCACCTTCATATATTTTCATGTTAGGAGCTATAATATCGTCTACATAGGCTGTTAAACCAAGCTTCCTAGCTTCTTCAACCGCATCGGGGTTTACATCTGTGACGACTATTAAAGTGCTTGGAAGCTTCTTTTTCAGAGCGACAGCCACGTCGAATTGGAAGCCAACACCTATCTCAACTATTTTAAAGGCGTATCCGTACCTTAGGGCTATGAATTCAGCTATATCTTCAGCATCTGGTAGAGGCATAGGTTAAAACTCTCCGAATTCTTCAAGTTTAGCCGATAATATAGCCTCTGGGGGAAAACCCTTTCTATGCGCTTCTTCCAGAGTTATTCTATAGTATTTGCAGCCCCTCTTCAAGTCTTCAGGCTTCAAGAGAAGCCAACCATAGCCTGACCTTTTAAATTTAACCGCAAGGTAGGGATTAGCGCCAAACTTATTAGAAAATCTGACAAGCTGGTCTAAGCTTTCTAAACCCAAGTATAAAACTTTACGGCTGGTTGTTTTAACTTCTAAGGCTATGCAGAGTCCTCTTCGCCCGGCTAGTATATCGGGTCTATCGGATTTGGTTCCAGATCCTGAGGCTGGCGCTCTTAAAACAGCAAAACCCAGCTTTTCAAGCCTATTGACAAGCTCTCTTTCTTCTTTAAACCCCTTACGGTTAGGCAAGATTATTCCAATAAAAAGAAGCGGTTGAAGCTTAAAAATTTGGAGGTTTACTCTAACTCCTCAGACCAGCTGAATTTGAAGAAAGGCTTGTCTTTCTTAGATTCCGCAAGCCTCTCCAGTAGAATCTTCCTCTCTATAGATGCTACAAGCAGCCTAGTCTCTATGACTTTATCGGGATTCACAGATAGACTTGTAGCACCCTCTTTAACCAGAAACTCGACTATCTCTGGATAGTTCGAGGGGGCCTGTCCACATATGCTTGTAGTCACATTATGCTCACGGCATAACCTTATTACATGGCTTAAAGCCCTTAAAACAGCCAAGTTCCTCTCATCGTAAATCTCTTGAACAGATGCATCATCCCTATCTATGCCAAGTATAAGCATCGTAAGGTCGTTTGTTCCAAAACTTACACCGTCAATACCAGCTTCAATAAACTTATCTATGAGTAGTACTGTGCTTGGTACTTCAACCATTATCCAAACTCTGAAGTCTGGCCCTTTCCTCAGCCCTTCCTCCTCCATGATTTTAAGGCAGTTCTCAAATTCTTCTACGGTTCTTACAAACGGCACCATAACCCACACGTTTTTAAGACCATACTCCTCCCTGACTTTCTTTATAGCTTGACATTCAAGTCTAAAGATGTCGGGTTCCTTAATGTATCTAAAGGCTCCCCTATAACCTATCAGAGGATTGGGGCCAACATGTCCAGCTTCCCTCTCGAACTTTTCACCACCAGGTAACGCTAGAAACTCATCGGGTTTAAAGTCTAAGAATCTGTATACTATAGGTCTTGGGAAGAATACCTGTGCGACTTTTCTAATGCCTTCAGCGAAGGCATCAACCATTTTTTCAGCCCCACCCTCCTCTATGAGAAGTCTTGGATGCTTCCCTACGCTGAGCATTAAATGCTCAGCTCTCAGTAGGCCAACGCCGTCTGGATGGCTTTCGTTGAAGACCCTATCTGCGACATCCGGTATTGAGAGGTTTACGTAGATTTTAGTAGCTGTTACAGGGGGGTAGATAGCCCACTGCGGTAACGCTATAACTGCTTCTGCAGCTGCTGTTGGGGCTGCTTTAGGTGCAGGTTTAACTAAAGACTCAACTATACCCTCGTAGACGATACCCGACGTTGCGTCAATCGTATAGTAGGAGCCGCTTTTAAGAACCTTAGTGGCCTCCTTAGATCCGACTATGCAGGGTATTCCCAATTCCCTTGAAACTATAGCGGCGTGACAGGTCATACCTCCATCGTCAGTCACTATGGCGCCCGCCATCCTCATGTAGGGAACCCAGTCTGGGTTCGTCATTTTTGTGACTAGTACGTCCCCCTTCTCCATGACTTTAGCTGCCTCCTGGTGGTCTAAGGCTACTTTAACTTTACCTGCGTACATCCCTGGACTGGCGGGTAAACCTTTGAGAATAGGTACGAGTTTCTCAATAGGTGCTGATGCTTCTCCAGCAGGCTTCTCCTCGGCTTTAAAGCTCCAAACGGTTTCAGGTCTAGATTGGACTATGAATACGTTTTCGGGGAACGGTATATCTCTATCGATTGCAAATTCTATGTCTTGAGGCTTTCCATAGTGTTCTTCTATGTGTTTGGCAAGTTTAGCGAGCTCTACTATTTCTTCGTCTGTTAAACACGGTATGTGCCTACGTTCAGGAGGAATCTCGGCATGAAGCGTTTTACCAGTCTTTGGATCTCTCACATACTCAACGGTTTTCTCAGCAACCTCCTTACCTAAGACTTTAAGTGTAGCTTTATCAACTACAAATCTGTCCGGTGTTACAGCTCCAGATACTACGGCTTCTCCTAAACCCCATGCACCTTCAATGACGATTTTGCTTCTATCGCCCGTAACTGGATGAATGGTGAAAATCACTCCGGCGGCTTTGCTATTTACCATTTTCTGAACTGCTACGCTTATCAAAACCTTCTCGTGTGGAAAGCCCTTCTGAGTTCTATAGAATATCGCTCTAGGAGTAAATAGGCTGGACCAGCATTTACGAACGTAGTAGACGAGGTCGTCATCACCTTTAACGTTTAAGAAGGTCTCTTGCTGGCCTGCGAAAGACGCATCAGGCAGGTCTTCAGCAGTAGCAGAAGATCTTACGGCTACGAATGCTTCAACTGCTCCTACTCGATTGTTAAGCATTCTATAAGACTCTTTTATGGCTTTCTCTATTGAACTCGGTATCGGCGTAGACTCTATTAAGCTTCTAATCTTTACGGAGGCCTCCTCATACTGCTTCGGGTCGTTTGGGTCTTTAACTGTTTCCCTTATGATCGAATAAACCTCTTCAGCTATACCGGTTTCTTCCAGGAAGATTTTATATGCGTAGGCTGATACTGCGAACCCAGGTGGCACTGGTATTCCAGCATTTA
>JAWCKO010000135.1:0-3972 GCA_038851915.1 Bathyarchaeia archaeon | reverse complement strand
ATAGATTAGTAATGATTATAAACTATTCAAATGAAAAACATGGAGATAAGGATGGAAGAAAAAATACATGGATATAGCGTTAAAAATAGCATTGGAAAATGGAGTAACAGTACCACCGATTACTATGGTTTAAGGTTTTCAATAAAACTTATGATTTTCTGCGTTTAAAATTTCAGCCACTGTTTTAAGCTTATTTTCATGCCCGGGTGCTATGTCTTCAGTTATACCTAATAGGATGCTTCTCTGGTCGGATATTTCCTCTAAAAGGTTTAATGTATAACGCTTGACGTATTCTTCGTCGTTGAGGAGGATAGATTCTGGGAAGTTTATCCATATTCTAATGTCTCCATCCCATAGGTTTCTGGCTTCTCTAACGGGGAGATCACCCATAGGTGGTGGTGTAAAGGCTTCTACCACGTTGATGCCAGAAATTGGTATAAGATGTTTTAGACAGTTGAGCTTCCCATCCATATGAACTATGAGTGTTTTACCATTCTTCTCAAACAGTTTAGACATACGCCTATAAACGGGCAGATGATACTTCTCGAAGACTTTAGACCCTAAGACTATACCGTTCACGTTATCTCCACACCATACGAGTTCTATGGGAGATTCTGAAGCGATTTCGCAGATTAACTCGGTTCTATTAGTGAGTGTATCGTAAAGCTCATCTAAGAACTCCCGATTCTTATACAGGTCTATTGCAAGTCTTCTATAGCCCATAAGCTCTATAAGCATCTTCTGCATAGGTGTCCTATCCACCCAAGCCCAGAACACACGTTCATCTTTAAATCGTTCAATCTGTTTAAGAACGTCTTCTTCTCGAACTGGGGTAATAACCGTATTTTTAAATATGTAGTTTACTACTTTATAGTCATCAGGCTTCTTAATCGGATGTTCAACTGTCCAAGAGTCTCCTGAGCCGGGCTTAAGGTTAACCTTATGCTTCGCATATACAGATCCGACTGGTGTATCGTAAAGCGTGTACACATAGTCTCCCTCAACAATCCGCCTAATCTTCACGTTCAACCATTTTTCGTGAAATACTGAAACACTTGTTATGGGAGTTAAATCCATTCTTCTAAGTTCGCTCCAGAGCTCGCCTTTAGGTATGAGAATTTCATAGATCGTAAACGGTATTCTATCCACCTCTTCCCCTCTTAAGGCAGCTAAGACCCTGCATTTAGAATCCATACAGTTCAGACGAAAGAAAACGACAACAAGAATATAACTATTTTTATGTTAACAATCTCAGATGTGGAAAAATGACTCGGAGTTTAAACGTATAGTAGTTCGAAATTCCACCTACCTAGTTGACATATGCTACTTTTAGAGTTGATTTGTAAGACCTCCTTTATACAGTTAATTTCCACCTTAGATTCTCTCAGTATTCAATAGTAGAGGCGTTGAATGACATTCTTTAAAGCTTCAAAGCAAGGTTAAATAATTGCTTGATAAGCTTTAGAGGGTGTATGCAGGAAGTGATTTTACTTACTTTAAGTTTCATAATTTCAACAATAGCATCAATCGTAGGCTTAGGTGGCGGGGTATTCTACGTGCCTTTGCTTGTTCTCGGCTTTGGCTTTGAAACTAAGAGAGCGATCTCTACAAGCCTACTGACGATGAGCTTTACAACGGTTTCTGCAACCTTAGCTTATGCTAGGCAGAGAAGGATCAACTACAAGATAGGCATACTGCTAGATTTACTCGACGTGCCGGGAACCATGGTGGGAGTATACCTAACAACTATAATAAGCTCAAAGATTTTAGCCTGCTTATTTGGCGTTTTCCTATTAACAGTTTCATTCCAGCTTTTTAGAAAAACGAAGAACCTTGGAGAAGCCTCAACGGATGCGGAGCCTAAAACGGATAAATTAACTACTAAAATGGTTTGTTTAGCCTTATTTGCAAGCTTTACCAGCGGCGTTGTAGCTGGAATGCTTGGAGCTGGTGGAGGAACAGTAGATGAAACAATAATGGTTCTTTGTATGGGGATGCCAGTTAAAGTAGCTGCCGCCACATCCGTCTTTGGAATGGCTTTAACAAACACCGCAGCTGTGATCCTACACTTTCAAGTTGGCAATATAGTACCGCTAAACTACGCTGTACCAATCGTCATCGGAGGTTTATGCGGCTCCCAATTGGGACCAAGAATCTCAAAAAGACTAGAGGAGGAAACTATGAGGAGAATACTTGCAATAATATTCACATTGATTGCCTTGAGAATGATATTAATCCCTTTTATACAGTGAGAAGTCTTTGTCGGATAGTTTACTTTTACTATCCGTTCCACATCAGTTTTTAGGCGCCATAGTTGGTTTCTACTCATCCCGCCGGATTTCTGGATATATTAAACCAGCTTCTTTATAGCAGTATTCTCTAGACATTTCAACCTTTAATCCTTAGCTTTATAGGAGCTAAAGAGATAGACCTAAGTTTACATTCACCATCAGAACCGTGTATAACAAAGCTCATAACCTGTGAAGTGAACATCCCTTCTGACTTTAAGATTGAATAAAAGATAACGCTTCCTATTGGGAAGCGGCGGTATTTGGGTTTTGACAAACTATACTCTTCTAGCGTTTACTGGTGTATTAAAAAATTTGGGAAAATATCATATTTTTCTGACTTTAACGTTTAAACTGTGGACTGCGCAACTAATGCAAGGATCATAGGCTCTGATAAGCATTGAGCACCTGTGGGCTATTTCCTCTTCAGACATATCTGCTATTGCTGGTACATATGCCCTTAAATCGTCTTCAATTCTCTTGGCGTTCTGACAGGTTGGAGGAGATATATCGGCTGCTCTAACGACTCCATTATTGTCTATGCGATACCAGTGGTAGTTTATCCCTCTAGGAGCTTCTGTTATTGCCGCCGCTTCTCCACCTCTCACTTTAAATGAAACTCTAACCTCTCCCTCGTTGTACGACTCTATGAGTTCAATCGCTTCATCTATTAGGCTTATCATTTCGATTACCCTGGCTACGTTGGCCATAAACGGATTGGAAGATGGAAATTTAAAGCCACCAGCTTCAGCAACGTTCTGAGCATCCCAGCTAAGCTGGTGGAAGTTTAAGTTAACTCTTGATAGAGGGCCAACCATGTAGGATGCTCTAGCTTTAACCTTTGAGTGTTTAGCCGTAGAGTGGGGTACTTGCTCCTCTTCAACAAATTTCCTGAATTCATCTTCAGATATATCCAACCCTTTATCAGACTTAACCCTTCCCTCGTTTATAGCATATTCTCCAGAATTCGATAGAGCTATCTTCTCAGAGTCTACTTCAAAGTTTGGAAGGCCTTCTACTGAGAAAAACCGTATGGATTCCATCGCCGTCTTTTTCGCGCATTTAAGGTCGTCCACTAAAGCCTTAAGCTTCTCTTTTGGAGGAGCATACGTAAAGCCGCCGACAACTATGGTTACTGGATGTACTGCCCGACCCCCGACGATTTCTACGATCTTATCCCCTAGACCTTTAAGCTTTAAAGCCTCTACTAGAAGCTTAGGGTCTATTGAGAAGGAGTTTGGCAGTTTTAAAACGTCAGGAAGCGCTAACAGATACGCGTGTAATGCATGACTGCTTATAATTCCGCCGATAGCTATTAGTCTCCTTAAAAGCTTTATACGGTCGTTGACTTCCACACCTAGGATCTTTTCAACAGCTCTCGCCGGGGTTATTTGATGGGTTACGTAACATATACCACAGATTCTAGAGGCTATTTCAACAACTTCATTGAATTTTCTACCGACCATAAATGCTTCGAAGAACCTAGGTTCTTCGTATATCCTCAATTTTAAGTCTTTAACCTCACTCTCTTCAATGGTTAATTCAAGCCCACCTTTACCCTCAACCCTAGTCAGGTAGTCAATACTAACGTTTTTCAAAGTCTAGTCACCTCCCTATAGTATTCCGATGTACTGGCATACTTCCTAAACGTCCTCATAATATCATCATCAGTTAGCCCGATCTC
>JAWCKO010000134.1:0-3972 GCA_038851915.1 Bathyarchaeia archaeon | reverse complement strand
CGGAAAGAACGTAGATGTGTCGGAGCTTAAGAAGACGCTGAGAGAAAGATACCCAGGGGCTGAAATAATCGTAGAAGGGGGAAGACCACTCATAGAGGAGGTTGAGGAGGAGAAGACCGCTAAAGCGGAAACGTATAGGATACCTGTTGAAGGAGCTAGAGAAGAGAAAACCTATAAGATAACTACTGAAAAACCGAAAACAGATGAGAAACGTAAAAAACCTCCGATAGAGCCTCTATGAGACCTGCAGACCGATTTTAAACAGTTCAACAGCGTTTCTAGTGGTTTTCTCAGCAACTTCATCTACAGACGTATTTTTAATAGAGGATACTGCTCTAGCCGTCTCAACCACCGATGATGGGTCTGACCTAACCCCCTTATAGACGACTGGACAATCCGTTTCAAGGAGCAGTCTTTCCAAGGGGGTCCTTCTAACGGCTTCAATATGGTAGCGGCTGTACTGGGCGGCAGGCGTAGCGGACACGTAATAGCCTGAGTCTAAAATCTCGTTTAAAACGTCTTCAGGCCCACTATACCAGTGGAATACTGCTTTCTCAACACCCATAGATTTGACTATTTCGAAGGCTTCAGACCAGGCACCCCTTGAATGTATCGATAGAGGCTTACTATGCCTAACGGAGAGCTCTACAATTCTTTTAAACACTTTAACCTGTAGATTTCTATCCGTTTTAATCCAGAAGTCTAATCCAACTTCCCCAATGGCGACTGCTTCAACAATTCTCTCCTCAATGAGTTTGAAATTCCCCTCAATATCGTCAGACACAAGATTCCAGGGGTGTGCTCCAAGAGCTGGATACACGTATCCTCTAAACACTCCTCCAATGCTTAAGATTTTCAGGTTTGTCTCTAAAGAGGAGCCGACAGCTATGACTGCGGCGACTCCGACCTTCTTAGCCTTCTCCAGAGTGGGCTTCAGGTTTTCAAACTCGTCCAAGTGGGCATGAGTATCTACAAGCATCACGCATAGTTAATGTCTAATGTAGGAGATATAAGCGTATTGGAGGCTTATTCGGCTATCTAACGCTTTCTCACATACTTAGCCTTACTCGGCTTTTCAGAGGGTTCCTCCTTTAAACCTCTAAGTACGCGGAATTCTTCCTCCGTAAGACCCAGGTTTTTACCTACCTTCTCACATAAACTCGGGTTTAAAACGGCTATAGCCTTCAAATATGGGAGATACTCTCTAACGGCTTTAACCCTGGAGGCATGGGTTTTAGAGGCTATTTTAGCGGCTAAACCGTTTAAAAGCTCTCTTCTAGCTTTAAAGCTACTGAGAAACCTTATCCTAGATGGGAATTTAAAGGGTGCCCATTTAGGCTTACTATACCGCCTAGACATCGCTACACCAGCGGTCATACACTCTAAAGCGTAGCTTAAAAGCTTCCAATCCTGCTCCTTCTTAACCTTAGCCAGAAAAAGATCTGCCAGTGCAAGGTTTTCAAAAGCTTCAGCTAAATCCTCTGGATCGTTAAGTTGAGCCGGCACGTTTTCATAAACCCATTCAAAGAACATTTCAGGGTCCATATCAACCATTTCAAACGCAGATTTAGCGCCATTAACTGTTTTAGCGTAGAAGACTAGTTTTAAAGCGTCGAATATCGGTAAGATTCTATTTCTAGCGGCGAGCCAACCTACATCTTCAGCTGTTATACGTTTACGTCCATATGAGACCGTTTGAAGATCGTTTACAGCAGACCTCATATCGCCTTCCGCTTTTTCAGCGATCACCTTTAACGCGTCGTCGTCAGCTTCCAACCCCTCCATGGAGCATATACGCTTTAAATGTTTAACTATATCTCTAGATGTAAGCCTCTTAAACTCTATGAGCTCACAAATCTCTCTCAAAGTAGAGAACCTAGGCTGCCAAATATCGTTGGCGACAAGTATAACCGGATTTCTCGACTTTCTCATAACGTCTAAGAGAGCCATTAAACCTCCAACGTCTTCACCAGCTATACCATCAACCTCATCTATTAGAATTATACGCCTACTTTGACCGTATAAAGTACCCTGCTCTGCAGCTCTACCAGCGACCCTAGATATTTTCTCAGCAGTCCTCCAATCGCTCGCATTCATTTCAACGAGGTCGTAGTTGAACATTCTAGCCGCGATCAACGCTATTGTCGTCTTACCTACGCCTGGAGGACCGTATAGGAGAGCTGCCTTTCTACCTTTTGGACTCCAGTTTTTAACCCATCTGATTAAACGTTCAACCGCTTCACTGTTGCCTACGTATTCTTCCAAGCTTTTAGGCCTATACTTCTCAACCCATGGAGCTTCAGACAAAGCTTATCCACCTTTTAAAGTTGCGAGTTTTATTTTAGCTAGTAGAGCCATTATCTGAACCTCTTCATCAGCACCCTGGTCTATTCTGAAGTCTGCTTCACCTACAAGCTCGATGATTTTAAGCTTAACAGGCTCTGGGATATCTAATTTAAACACTTGAGAATGTATTTGCTTCACTACGTCGGAGCCGGAGTAACCCTCCATGTAAAGCATTCTCCTAAGCTCCTCCCTAGCTTCGATTAAATCACCCTTTATAGATATATCCAGTAAGTCCAATATCCTCTTTGGATGGACAAGCCCGATAACCCTGTAGACAACGTCAGAAGTTACAGGCTCACCAGTCGCCGAAGCAGCTTGGAGAAGATTTATAGCTCTCCTAAGATCACCAGCTGCTATTTCAGCTATGGCATCAACACCATCCTCAGAAAACCGGACATCTTCAGCCTTAGCAATACGCTTCAGAAAATCAACCGTATCCCCTCTAGGTAGTGGTGCAAACCTGAAGATAGCACATCTAGACTGTATAGGCTCAATAATGCGACTACTGTAGTTACAAGAAAGTATAAACCTGCAGGTATCCGTATACTTCTCCATAGTCCTCCTAAGTGCATGCTGAGCATCCGCCGTTAGATGATCAGCCTCATCGAGAACAAGTATTTTAAACGGTACACTCACTAAACTTTTACTTCTGGCAAAACGTTTGACAGTATCTCTGATAACGTTTATCCCTCTTTCATCAGACGCATTGAGTTCCATAAAGCTGTCTGCTAGAAATCTGCCGAAGAGGTCTCCGGCTAAGCATAGTGCGGCTGTCGTTTTACCTGTTCCAGGTGGGCCTGCGAAAAGGCAATGGGGCATGGATTTTGTTTCAACGAACCTTCCCAGTCTTTCTACTATATCCTTCTGATCAACCATTTCCTTTAGGCTTCTAGGTCTATACTTCTCACTCCATAGCTCGCTCACTGAAAATACACCAATATCGGTTTATAGATAATAGTAGAGTTAAACCTTGCTATCACAGTAGTAGAAAATACTGCCAGTTGATATCTAACTCCACCTTGCATTTTTTAAATGCAACCGTCCATTGCCACCTTCTAATTGCCATAGGAGAAGTGCAAATCGTGAAGGTAGTAGAAGAATTGTAAGGAAAACTTTACGTAATAGTCAAGATAGATAAGTTTATGACTCTTGAAAGGAGAGGCGGTTTACTTGAAGGATAAGCCTCGAATCTACGTAACATCAGGCTCCTTCGGATCATTAACACCAGATGTTTTCAAACGTTTAAACGATGTTGCCGAGGTTACTGTTAACAGGGGAAAGCTTCAAACTGAAGTCCTTCGAAGTGCTTTAAGAGAATATGATGGTATGATTTTGGGGACGGATAAGATAACGAGGGAAGTTTTAACTGGAGACGTTAGAGTTCGCATAATAGCTAGACACGGTGTCGGCGTGGATAATGTAGATCTACAGGCGGCTACGGAGAAACGTATAGTTGTCACGTATACTCCAAGTGCGAATGCTGAAAGCGTAGCAGAGTATACGGTTGGACTTATGCTTACACTCAGTAGACGTATAGCGGATGCAAATATGCTTATGAAGTCTGGCGGATGGGCTAGGCTTGAACTCATCGGTTTTGATCTTAAAGGCAAAACTCTGGGTATAATA
>JAWCKO010000133.1:0-4018 GCA_038851915.1 Bathyarchaeia archaeon | reverse complement strand
AACTGCATGGCTATGGTTAAAAACTCAAAGATAAAAGTTATAGGTCTTTGCACGTGTTCTTCAATCCCGTCAAATCCGTATTATTTAGCTGAAATCGTAGGTGTAAATCCTGAGGATATTTTAACACCAGCACCGGCTGCAGGTATAAATCACTGTGCAGCCATATTGGACTTAAAGCTTAGAGATGGAAGGGATGCCCTTCAATGGGCAAAGAAAAGATCTTTAAACCCGGGTAAGAAACTGTTTCTGGAGACTTATAATATACTACCGTACTGCTGGTCCCACTGGACTGAATTCTTCCCGTTTCTATGCGATTTAGAGGAAGAATATAGAGGTAGATTGCAAGGTCTTAAAATGAAATTTGGGTTATCCGTTCATGATATGACGGAGGAGCAGAAGAGAACCGCTAAATGGGAGAAGCTTGTGGAAGATATGGCGACTGGTGTGAGAGATTTAAGCCTCGACGTATTGCCCAGTGGAGAAGCTGTATTGGTCGTGGATATAATTGAAGCTCTTATAGAGAATAAGAACGAAGTCTACGTAGTTAATACCCTCAATAATGGAGCAATAGAAAACCTTCCGTTTGATACGATTGTAGAAGTATCCTCTGTAGTAGGAGGCTATGGGATAATTCCAATGCATGTAGGTAAACTTCCACCACCTTTAGCGGCAGTTTTAAGCAATCACGTTGAGGTTCAGAGGCTTACGGTTGAAGCCGCTTTAACTGGCGATAGAAGTTTAGCCTTCCAAGCTCTTCTTCAAGATCCTCAGGTGGCAGCGAAATTGAAGCCAGATAGAGTCGGTAAGCTTCTTGACGATCTACTTAATGCTCATGCACAGTATTTGCCACGCTTCTTTAGAAGATGACCACCCAATTTTTAGATGAGGGGTTTTTAACATTGTAACGTTGAATAGTGCTTTGAGCGAATACGTTCAGAAATTTGAAGATCTTCAAATGCCGAACGTCTCTAGTTTTTAAGCCATAGAGTCATAGAAAAGTTTTAAGCCTAGTCTATATAAAAATAGAGGCTGATGGCTTCAGGTGAAATATTTTATAAGTGTTTTAAATGCGGTGCTTTAGTGCCATATGGGAGGTTGAAGGTGAGCCCAGATCTTAAATGCCCTGAGTGTGGATGTAAAATTTTAACTAAGGTAAGGCCGTCGGTTGTTAAAAAGGTAAAAGCCATTTAGCCATTTATGTATCAACCGTTTTTCTAGAGAAAAAAATAATACAGGCTATTGTATCTGTTATATTCTACGGTAGAAAAATCCATGGGCTCCCAAGTAGATAAGTATGAGAAGGTGTTTAAACTCGCCAAAAGCAGAGGTTTCTTCTGGGAAGCTTTTGAAATCTACGGCGGGGTTAGTGGATTTCTAGACTTTGGACCTCTAGGGGTTCTACTTAAACGTAGAATTTCAGATACGTGGATTAAGTGGTTTGTAAAGAGCGAAGGGTTCATAGAAGTTGAAACACCTATAGTCAATCCTGAGGTAGTTTTCAAAGCCTCAGGTCATATTGAGAGCTTCAAGGAGCCAGCTTTTAAATGTCTAAAATGTGATAGGCGTTTCAGAGCTGACCACCTGGTTGAGGAAGCACTAGGCTTAAGTAGTATTGAAGTAGAGAATATGGATTTAAAAACACTTCAAAAGCTTGTCTCAGACAAAGGCTTAAAATGCCCTGAATGTGGGGGTGAGCTAGGTGAACCCTACTACTTTACTACGATGTTTAAGACGTTTATAGGACCCTACATGGAGAATGTTGGCTACGGTAGACCCGAAGCCGCCCAAGGTATGTTTCTAGCCTTTAAGAGAGCTTTAGAATTAAAGCGTGGAAAACTTCCATTTGCCATAGCTCAAGTTGGTAAAGTGTTAAGAAATGAGATATCACCGAGGCAGGGACCTATAAGATTGAGAGAGTTTACCATAATGGAGCTTGAGCTTTTCATAGATCCTGAAGACCCCAAGTGTCCGGAGATATGTAAGGTTGAGGGCGAGTCTCTAAGAATAGTGCCTAGTAATGCTAGAGTAAAGGGCTGTGAAGAACCTTTAGAACTTACGGTTAGAGAATACTTAGATAAAGGACTTATAAGTATGGAGTGGCTTGCATACTTTATGGTTAAAGCTAAGCAGTTTATGGACTATCTCGGTATTCCCCATGTTCGTCAGAGGTTTGTTGAAAAGCTTCCATGGGAGAGGGCGCACTACTCTTCTCAGGGGTTCGATCAAGAAATATATCTTGATAGGTGGGGTTGGGTTGAAGTATCAGGTCACAATTATAGGACCGACTATGACTTGAAGAGGCATATGGAGTATAGCGGGGTCGACATGAGAGTTTACAAGCAATTCGAGAAGCCTATTAACGTGAAGAAGATCCGAGTAGAGCCTATATACGAAACTATACGTAGAGATTTCGGAGAACAGTCTGATACAGTTGTAAAGCTGATAACGAGTATTAAACCCGAAACTTTAACCGATGGTTTAGCTAACAGCGACGCGGTTAAACTTGGAGATTACTTGATTAAACCCGAACACGTTAAAATAAGCGAACTTATTGTTGAGGAAAAAGGTAGAAGGTTCATACCTCACGTGATAGAGCCCAGCTTCGGCTTAGAAAGAGTTTTCTACGCGGTTTTCGAGTATGCTTATACTGAGCGCGAGGGAAGAGCTATTCTTAAACTTCCCATAGCGTTGGCACCGATACAGATAGCGGTATATCCACTTGTCACCAAGGATGGTATTCCAGAGAAGGCTTTAGAAGTCTATACGCTTCTCTTAAACTCTGGCTTCGACGTATACTACGATGACTCCGGTTCAATAGGTAGACGATACGTCAGAGCTGATGAAATGGGCATACCATTAGCGTTAACCGTAGACTATCAAACTCTTCAAGATAATACAGTCACGTTGAGGAATAGAGATGACTGGAAACAAGTTAGAACGCATCTTAACGGTATTGAAAATAGGCTTAGAAGCTTCCTTACTGGTGAAATTTCATTTAAAGGTTTGGGTGAACCTATTTGAAAATTTTTACCGTAACCGCTACTTTAGCTGGCGATAGGCTTATAGTTTGGGAACCCGAGGAGGGGTCAAAACTCTACAAGCTTGGCTTTTACGGTAAACCCATAGGTATAAGCAAACCTAAAACGCCTGAGTTTAACAAGCCTCTAATACTGGATCTTTTGGAGGGGACATATCTACTGGAGAAGGGAATCATAAGGGTCTTAGATCAATCGACGAATTTGGAGCTTAACGTGGAAGACGTTAAAAAATACGGTAGAATTGCTATAGATGGGTTTGATGGAAAATACCTAGTATATCGGGATTTAAGAGATAAAGGTTACGTAGTGACTATAGGAATAAAGTTCGGCTCAGACTTTGCAGTCTATAGGAAAGGACCAGGTATCGATCATGCTCCTTACATCGTTCAAGTTAAAATGCTGGATGAAGCCATAAGTGCTACTGAGATAGTTAGATCTGGCAGGTTAGCTACGACTGTTAGAAAAAGATTTATAGTAGCCGTACCCAAACTAGCTGAGAATAGAGTCGTATACTTGCTATTTAACTGGTTTAAGGCTTAACTTCCCCAACGGGAGCTCCCATATGTCTTTTTGCCTCGATTTTAGTTCAATTGAGGTTTAGAATTGTGGATATTACATTACATATAGGTATTGACGATACAGACTCTTTACGTGGTGGATGTACGACTTATGTAGCTACTGTACTTATTGAAAAGCTTGCAAAATTGAATGTAGAATTTCAAGACTATCCCGCATTGGTCAGATTGAACCCGAACATTCCATGGAAAACTAGGGGGAATGGTGCTGTTGCATTAAGAGTGAAGACGAGAGTTGAGTATACTGATAATATTAAATGTGAAGTTTTACATACAATAGAGGGTCTTTCTCAATCTGGTGAAGACGTAGATCCTGCTGTGGTTTTCCTCAGCGGAGCCATTCCAGATAAGGTTAAACTATTCTCTAAAATGGCTTTATACGATTTTCTAAATGTAGAATTTGCT
>JAWCKO010000132.1:0-4057 GCA_038851915.1 Bathyarchaeia archaeon | reverse complement strand
TCCCATGATACAACGTAAGACCGAATAAAACTCCCCTAGCATTTGGATTGAATTCGGGTGAGGCTGCTCCTGCAAAATGCGGTAGTAAAACCAACCCATTGGAGCCTGGAGGAGCTTCAGACGCCTCAAGCGTCAATAGATCATACGGGTCTACTCTCACCCTACTGGCAAATTCGACTTCCATCAGTCCAAAATTATCCCTATACCACCTGAGAATGGCTCCAGCCGTGTGACACCAGGGTTGGAGGAAGTATCTTCCCTCTACAGCATGGTGGTGGCAAGGGACTCTTCGCATAGGGTCCAACACTATATGATCCGTTGTAGCTACTATGGCTAAGGCTGCGCCAGTAGTCTCTGTAACTATACCCGGCTCTATGTTGCCAACACCAATAGCATTGGCTGCCTGATCGTATGCCCCCGTTGATACGATTGTATCCGTGTGAAGCCTTATCTCCTCCGCAACCTCCGGCGTAATGTTACCTACAAAAGTGCCTGAGGGTTTTAACTTGGGAAGCTGGTCTTCAGTTATACCGATGAAGTCTAGAATATCGCCCCACCATTTCCTACGCGATATGTCGAACAGGAGGGAAGAGCATACAACCGAATATTCTGTAGCGTATTCTCCCGTCAGCCTATATATCATGTAATCCTCAACCAGTAGATATTTATCTACACTCTCGAAGAGCATAGGTTCGTTTTTCTTCAGCCATAATATTTTAGTAGCCGTCCACGTTGGGATAACATCGTTCTGCCCCGTAATACGGTATATGGTGTCAACTCCAAACTCTTCCCTTATAACCTCAGCCTCCTCCTTTGATCGATTATCGAGCCAGACAATAGCCTTTCTCAACGGTTTTCCATCCCTGCCTATAGGTATGAAGGTCTCCCCTTGACTCGACACAGCAATACCTGAAATACTTTGAATATCAGTTTTTGATTTATTCAAAACATTTTTAAGAGAATCTTTAAAAGCATTCCAATACGTTTCAGCTTCAACCTCTACAAATTCAGGCTGGGGCATGGAGAGAGCGTATTCACTT
Organism: Bathyarchaeia archaeon; assembly: GCA_038851915.1. Taxonomy (GTDB): domain Archaea; phylum Thermoproteota; class CALKCG01; order B24; family B24; genus DTBU01. The sequence continues at coordinate 3,017 of JAWCKO010000132.1, read as the reverse complement.
CGACTGGATGCGATAATTTCACCTTTCTGGTTGAAGAGAACGCATTTAACGGAGGTTGTACCTACATCTACGCCTAGCAGATAGCTCATAAGCACCCTCACGTCTATCTACTTATAGTGTTGACGCATTTCTTCATGACGTGGTAAAGCAAGCATATCTTCTAAAAGGCTTCTAGCCTGTTCTTCTGACCTCGTCCAAGGATCCATAAGTATCAACTGGAGTAGCAACTCTCTACTACCAGATTCATACGCCTCTAATTCGACTTCAACTGGTGCCACTCTATCCCTTAATATGTACGCAATTAAAGGCTTGGGCAGTCCATGGGTTCTAATCCCCTGAACACCCCTTTTACTAACAAGCGCAGGAACCTCGACTTCAAAATCTGTCGGTACGCCCGGAACGAAATCTCCAATATTTAATATGTTAACTATGAACGTTCTCGGTATGTCACATGCGATGGACTCTATCAAGGGAACAATTATCTCACCAGACTTGACTGGTGGAAAAACGCCTGTGACTTTAACAGCGGGGTTTTTCGCTATTTCAATCAGCTTTGCAATAGGGTCTTCTTTCGGCGGCTCAAGTACGAAGCTCCACCATTTACGTGGGTTTTCCCTCCACATCCGTTCTGTTTCATCATCTGTATGATACCACCAAGGCCACGATCCACCTCCAGGTGTACACGTATCTCCAATAGGGAAAACGCCGAACCTTTTATACAGGTCCACGGCTTTAGGACCTAAATCGCCGCTAGGAGGACAGTTCTCCCAGTATTTAGGTGCTTTCTTCTCAACCCATTCATCTAGCACTGGAAATGCATCTTCACCCCTATGGTAGAAGTGGGTTAGCCATACGAAGTGGTTGACACCTGGAACTTCAAACGTTATATCTTCTCTCTTAAACCCCAAGACCCCTGCTAAATGATATACGCCACTAAAACCGTGACATAAACCGATGAACTTCAACCTCGGGTACTTACGCCCTAAATAGGTTACCCCGGCTAAAACTGGGTTTGCGAGTTGAATGTACCATGTATCTGGGCATATATCCAATATATCGTCTACTATAGATTCAAATAGTCTAAACTGGTAGAAGTTTATCCAGAAACCTTCGTCATGCATTATGTGGTAGCTTCCACCAAACCTATAGCCATGTTTAAATCCTATGGACCAACCAGCTCTATAACCGCTATAGCCAACGACGAGAGCAGTATTTACCACAAAATCCGCATCTCTTAACGATTCCCTCCTATCCAAGGTAGCTTCAATATTCAACTTAATACCCATTTCATCCGCATATCTCTTACAAAGCAGGTAAACAGCATCAAGCCTCTCCCTATTTATATCCATTAAACTGATCGTACTCCCCTCAAGATTCGGCGTAAGACATAGATCTTTAATAAGTGCAAGTGAAAACGTCGCACTACCAGCACCAATAATACTAATTTTAACATCTCTCATGCAAGTCATTCTCTGAGACTGTTTCAAACTATTTAAATTTTCATATCACCATATTTCCATAGACATTACGCTATGACTACTTTGAACGTTAATATCAGCCTTCCATACTTACCATTGTTCTTCCAAAATTGATGGAAGAAGTAGTAAATGCGAATTCCAAGGCGAATATACCCGCGTCAAGTGGCCGCTAGCAATTTTAATGCTTCTTCTACTGTGTAGTTTTCATGTACTGTTTTTACTAATGCTTTAACCATGGCTGCTGGGTTTTCATATCCCCATACGTTTCTACCCATTATTACGCCTCTGGCTCCAGCGTCTACCACGTCTCTAACTATCTGCAACAGCCCCTTCGGGTCTTCTGCTCCTGGACCGCTTAACACTATTATTTGGACTGGGCAGCATTTAACAACCTCTTTAAACGTGTCTGGATCGCCAGTGTAGTAGGATTTTACGACGTCTGCTCCAAGCTCTGCTGCAACCCTGTCTACGAACTTGACGTGTTCAGGCTCAGGCCACTTCCACTTGGCCTTAGGCTTGAAGTGATGCTCAACTATCTCGGGTGGTAGTGCTTCAACAATATGTGGTATACCCCACTTTTCGCACTCCTGCGTAATACGTCCAATCTTCTCAGAGTTCTCAGACTCCCTTTGAACGCCTATAAAAGCCATCGTCGCTATGGCGTCTGCGCCTATCCTTAAAGCATCTTCTACGGAGGAGAAAAGCCTATAATCCGTTATATCCGGGCCTATGATTGTAGCAGTACCGTCTAAACGCGCTATGATGCCAACCTCACCTGCAAGCCTAGCATAATTCAACCTTATCATAGAAGGATTCATAAGCACGGCGTCTGGCTTAAAATCGCCGCTTAAAACCCTAGACAAGGTTTCGCCAGGATCCTCTAAACCCTCCAATGGACCCAGGTCAACACCATGATCCATAGTCACGACAACAGTTCTACCAGACTTCTTATTGAAGATCCTACCAAGCCTAACACACTTACCAACCAAACCCATAAAACCACCCCAGTTAACTTATCTAAAGGATTAATTTCTGCTTTGTGGTTTAATTCCTTATCGCTTGAGCCACACCTCCGATTCTACGTTTTTCCTCATAATTTTATTCACGTCGTAGGTATACGCTAAGCTACCAGCCTACTCTTTATCAGCCTAGCGTAATAATTGCGGTCTATGCAGGCGTAGAAACGTTAATGACTAAAGGTTTGCTAATTACTATTAGAAAGCCTACGGGTTTAAATGGAAACCGTATGAACTCAACAGTGTCTTTAAGGCTGCTTCTAACGTTACATCTCTTCCTTCTTGAAGGTCTCTTAGACTAGGCGTAGCTTTTATGTGAGGCTTTATTCCGTTTAACGGCGACGGGGTTTTTCCATGTATAGGAAAGGTCTTAGAGACGTATAATACGGCTCCCCCTGGCAGATCTATAGGTCTACTCCAACCACATGCACCAGTAGTAGGTTCTCCGACGAGTAATGCACCAGCCTCCTTCATACCTGAGACAAAGTGTTCACATGCACTACAGCAACCAGCGTTTATGAGA
>JAWCKO010000131.1:0-4075 GCA_038851915.1 Bathyarchaeia archaeon | reverse complement strand
CCTGTTCTTCCTAAGAGCGCTGTGATAATATTCGGTGAGCCGCCGATATACACGGTTAAACAGCGCCTAGGCATATACGGTGCAGATATTCAATTCCTATCTTCAAGAGACCTCTTCATGAGAAACCTAGTCGTAGTGCCTGCCGACACACCTATTTATCTTATGGCTAAGATGGAGTTTCGCAACGAACGTACGATGAGGAAGGAGATACTACCCGTGCTCATAGGTTTCAAGGGGGGTCCATTTGTTCTGAGCAAGGGACAGCATATTCTACTCGATATTCGAGGCGACGTCTACAAGCTAAGCACAGATGCCATTGAAGTATTGTCTAGAGATTTGGAGAGAAGGTTTGTTCAAGCTGAGGATGAGGGCTTCTACCTTGGAGCTGAGAGGGAAGACCTTAGAGATAGGGTTCTAAACAACGTGGAATCTGCTAAACACTTGCTACCGCCTATAAACTTCAACCCCACGGATAGTGACCTTGATGCTGTCCGTTTCCAGTTTATCGAAGAGGCTTACTTCAACTTTAGGCTTTTAGAAAACCGGTTAGTAGCTATGAGGGTTTTAGCTCAGTCTCACTCGACGTTCTACCCGCTTTTCTTCGCCGTCTTCTCAATAGCCGTTGGAAGCTTCCTGTTTGAAGATGCTAGGAGGAAGGTTTTAACCGCGTTGATTCTATACGTTCTCGTAATAATCTCCCTCTACCATATATATCCGGGCTTCAAGATAATCATGCATCCTGAAACCAAGATTGTATTCAGCTTCTTCGACATAGGCAAGTCTATAGGTTTAAGACCTATAGTCATAGCTGGAAGCGTATTCTTCATCTCTGTGATAATACTGTCGATCGCTGTTGTAGTAGGCCTGTACTTTGGGCTTCCAAGAATATATAGACCGCCCGAGATCGAGGGAAAACCGTCGCTTAAAAGCATTATCACAGTCATCTTCTCAATAGGTAAACGTAATATTAAACGTAGAAAGCTGAGGTCCGCATTCTGCATAATATCTCTAGCGATGCTTATAATGGTGTTGACAGCGTTTACTTCTTTCTCAAGGATCCAAGGCGTAGTTATTGAAGGTCCGGATTCTACGAACGTTCAACTGAACGGCTGTCTACTCGAGAAAATACCCTTCAACGATACGAAGGTTTTAAGCGTAGACCGCTTTTTCGTAGAAGGTGAGCTTGAGGCTTTAAGAGCATATGGTGCTGAAAGGTTTTTAATCCGGGTGGATAATATTCCATTAAACTCTTCGATAATCCGCCTTAGGACTAAGACTGGGCATCTTGCTAATCTGTATGGTGTTTTGGGTTTGACTGAGGAAATAACCGAAAGGCTTGGTTTAACCGCGTACTTACCAGTAGGCTTCTTCAGTAAAAGTATGGCTGTTGCTTTAACTGAGAGTTTAGCTGGAATGCTTGGAGTGAAACCAGGCGACGCGATTCAAGTCTCGAGTCTATCAGGAGGCGTGGAGGTAAATACATGGAATTTCACAGTGGCTGGCTATGTGAATGAAGCTATTTTGGAGGCTAAGGATATCAACGGTAAGCTTATAGCACCCTACAAGCTTACCGGCGAAGGTGAATATGCTCCTGTTAACGCTACGGAGTTTGCTGTTTTCAATGCGTGGGAGATCTTAAGCCTTACATCTCGGGAAGGCGAAGTTATCGGTTTATCTGATATGATCGGTATACCGTCAGTCTTCATACCTATGGATGATGAGAATGCTTTAAATAATTTTGCAAACAGGATGGCTTTTCGAGAGTACTATGCATGGGTTTTCTTCAACGGTAGGGTTTCAAGGATCTACCTGGGTGAGAAGTGGGAGATTAAGGGCTTCATTGAGCTTCTAGTCCCAGCTACGCTTGTGTTTCTCAATGTGTTCATGGTTATGGTTAACCTGATCTACGAGCGTAGAAGGGAGATGGTTCTGCTGGCTGCTTTAGGGCTTAACCCTGCGCATATTGCAAGCGTCTTCCTAGCGGAGTCTATAGTTATGGGGTTGATAGGCGGCGGCATAGGCTACTACGCGGGTTTAGGTGCTTACCGGATTATGAACTTCCTAGGGCCCGCTGGTCAAATAGGTGTCAGGGAGAAGCTCGAGTGGTATTGGGGTGTTATAGGGTTGGCCTTCTCTATAACTGTGTCAGTCTTATCGGCTGTTGTACCTGCTATAAGGGCTGCCGTTATGGCTACGCCGTCGCTTATGAGGAAGATTAAGATCCCAGAGGTTGAGAGGGCTAAGAGGGAGGAGAAGATCTTCAAAGTCTACCATGAGAGGAGTATAGCGATGCCCGTCAGGGTTCAAATAGCGGAGAAGCCGTTTTTCACGGCTTTCGTGATGGATAGGTTGAAGGATGTTTCAGGAATGATTGAACGTGTGGAAAACATAAGCCTTGAGGAGGAGATTTTAGCTGATAATACTGAAGTCTTTAGAATACGTTTCACACATACATACCGTGAATATGCAACGGTGAACGAGCTTAGAGCGGCAAAACCGCCGAGCTCAGACTCATTTAACATAGTTCTACTTTCAAAGCCTAAAGAGCTGGGGATGTCTGAGAAAACGATAGATGTAACTGTGAACCTTATAAGGGAGATATTGAAAGACTGGGACCGCCACAAGAGGTCGATTCTATCGGGTACAGCGCCTAAAAGATAGGCTAAAAGAAAATCTTAAAAATCCCCATCTCTTCTGCTTTAAACAAAGCCCCGGTAACTCAGCTAGGCAGAGTGCCTGCCTCGTAAGCAGGTTGTCGTGGGTTCAAACCCCACCCGGGGCTACTTTAAAGAAGATAGTATGAGTATGTTTGGGTCGACGCAGTTATCTGAATTGGGTTAATTTTAAATACTTTTCAGCTTCAAAAGTTAAGCTTTAGGTGTGAAAGTGTCAAGGGAGACTTCTGAGGAGAAATTTCCATGGATGCTTGTAGTATTAGCAACGGTCGTTTTTGCGTTTCTAGGCAACATTTGGCTGGCTTTACTACCGCACTTCAACCTCGTAGTCAACTACAACTTGGGTTATGTGGGTTGTGCTTTGAGCCTTTCCCCGCTTGGATTTCTACCGTTTCTAATACTGCTTCCTTTAAAGGTTAAGCTAGAGTCTAAGACCGCCACCGTCCTCTACACCGTTGGCTTAACTACAGGATTCTTCATGAATCTATACTTTCCCTGGTATCAGCCTGGGGCTGAATTTACAAGCCGATACATAAATCCAGAGAACAGTATTAAGTATATTCCGAGTTTCGTCGCTCCTCCTAGAGAGGTGGCTGAACACCTCCTGTATGGAAACCCGTATATTCCATGGGGCGAATGGCTTGTCCCAATAATGTTCTGGTGGATTTACCAGGTGGTCTTCAGCCTCTTTATGATCTCAACTGTCTCCATTTTCAGACAGTTTTGGATAGACGTTGAGAAGATGCCTTTTCCGCAGACTGCCATGGCCTTTGAGATCATACGTATGAACGTTGAAAGAGAGAAGGTTAAAAGAATGAGTAGACCATTCATCATAGGTCTTATCCTCGGCTTGGTGATCCAAGTCCCAATATTTATGGCTTTAACGTTTCCGTGGTTTCCAGACATATACTCATGGCGTACCAACACCTGCGGGTTCGGGTCAACATGGGTGACTCCAGACTCTCCACTGGCTGCAGTCGTAGGATTTCAGCTTTTCAATAAGTGGCCTCCGTTTGCAGCCGTATTCTACCTTGCACCTCTATCGGTGCTGACGAGTTTCATGCTTTGGTTTTTAGTGTATCTGATAGCTTCTCAAGTGGCCTATTACATGGGCTATTATACGGGTGTTATCGACCTGCCTGGCTGTGGAAGAAACTGGTGTGGGGTTAATATTCCAACGGCTGGTGAGCCGTTTAAATGGGCTGCACTATCCAATATAGGCGGCCTCATAGGTTTAACGCTGTTCTACATAGTATTAAACAGGAGATACATAGTTTCAACCGTTAAAACGGCTTTCACAAAGTCTAAAGAAGTCGATGAATCTAATGAGCCTATAAGCTATAGAACAGCATATATACTTTTCACAGTTTCCTTCTTCGCAATCGCGGCATTATACATGG
>JAWCKO010000130.1:0-4080 GCA_038851915.1 Bathyarchaeia archaeon | reverse complement strand
GATAATTCAATACTAGGTCTGTATTGAAACTCATAGGCCTGCCTTATCGGTTGTCTACCAGTCCTATCATAAACATCGCTCCAGTAGAAGGCATCTACAAGGCCAATATATCTTGCAACTCTTATAAGCATCTGCCTAGGTGTTTCACATACTTCACCTTTTTCATCCTTCATAAGGTAGCGACTTTTTAATATGGTGATAGCGTTAACTGTAAGCTTCATATCGTCTACAACTCCAAGCATACGTTTAAATTCCCTAATTTCAGAGCGCTTACGTCTATAAAGTATGTAGGCTTTAGCAACCTCATAAAGTCCATGCTTAACCAACGTCTCTTCAACAGCATCCTGAATCTGTTCAACATGTGGAGTATACTTTAAGCCAAATTTATCATCGAGAATTTTAACTACTTCATCCCCGAGTCTTTCAACAAGAGCTCTATCCGCTAGACCTGTTGCTCTAAACGCCTTCCAAATAGCTTCAATTATACGATTCTTATCAAAATCGACTATGCGACCATCTCTTTTAATAACTTTTAAGGGAGGCAAGTTTACATCAAATCGATTATTTGAATTAAGAAAATATTAAATTTATAGGTTGAAAAATCGTAAAATCATATGTTAATTGTTACCAGTGATGCAAAGACAAGAGAAAATATCTAGGATTCTTTGAAAATTCTATTTTTTATCGTAAGCATGATTGCAATACTATGACGACGCTTAGTAAAATATATGTACAAGGTTTTACTCAAATGTCGCTCAATAGCCTCTAAAGAGATGACGTATCTGCGTAAGAGCACTAAGTTTTCTTAAAGTTTAAACCAATGCCTTTCTCGACTTCATAAACAAGTCTAGCCACTACAACCCAAGCATTTAAAGATTTAGGGTAAATCGCATAACATGAGTCAAATAGCTTCAGAGTTTCTTCTTTAAATTCTCCATGGGGGAAGCAGCCAACAACCGTCATAACCTCTTTTACACAGGTTAAGCCTGAAACTATATCATGTAATGGTTTTAGGGTAGCTACACTTGAAAAACCAATTACCATGTCTGGCTTAAGTTCGTTTCTTAAATCGGCTAAGGAGCCCTTCCGAAGCGTTATCAGTGCTTTATCTCTAGGTGGGACTCTTCCTGTTTTGAAAAGTTGCTCAATTAAGCCTTTAAACCGCATATAATTACGTGGTAGTCTAACATCGGGGTCAAATTCTAAAATCAAGTCTTGCACAGTGTGAACGTAAACTCTTAGAAGCCCTTCTTCGCTTAAGGGGGTTTCTAAAGCATTTAGAAGAGAGAAGTGCACTATATCAGGTCTACCGCGTTTATGAGCATCCTTCAAATACCTCATAGCTCTATGGTGATAAGACCTATCCAGAAGAAGTTCACCCGGGTTTAAGCTTCTTTCAAGAGCATCGCGTCTTACCTCAGGACGCCTCCATAAAGCTTCAGGTACGGTTTCTAAAGCCGATTCAGCCAACACTAGTATTAATCTGTTCAAACAAACATCTTAAGCTGGGAAGGGGCTTTTTAAGTTTTTAAATAAAAGTCTAACATTAAAAGAGTATAATTATATTCTCATAAGCCGATATTTAAGATGGAAGAATGAAGAACAATATTAGGCAGATAGCTAGGGAACGTATGGAAATTCTACTTGAGAGGGCTATCCAAATCCACGAAAAAGAGCCTAAACTTGCCCAGAGATATGTTGAATTGGCACGCCGCATAGGTATGAAGGCACGTGTTAGAATACCACGTAAGTACAGGAGGCTTATATGTAGAGGCTGTAAACAGTTTATATATCCAGGTTGCACGTTAAGGGTTAGAGTTAAATCCGGAGGCGTTAAACATATAACATTCACGTGTCTAAGATGTGGACAAATAGTTAGAGTACCTATTGAAAAAAGACGGGTGGACAGAGCCGCTCCATCATCCAAACAGCGTACTCAACCCCTCTAAAGCCTCCTCTTCCTTCTTCTCCTCAGCCTTCTCCTCTTTCTCTTCTTCCTTCTTCTCTTCTTTTGCTACAGTAGCCCCAGCTGTAGGTGCCACTGTAACAGGTATAGTAGGCATGGCTGCAACATTCTTTAAAACCTCTTCAAGGTTTATCTCTGAAAGAGCGGCTAGAAGAGCTTTTATTTTAACTTCTTCAGGTTCTATGTTAGCTGCTTTTAAAATCTTTTTTATGTTTTCCTCGCTTATTTTCTGTCCGGCATGATGGAGGAGGAGGGTTGCATATATACACTCCACTTCATATCAACCTCCGGTTTTTATTTTTCTAGCCGAATAGGGATGCCAAACCAATTTCTTCCTCTTCCTTCTCTTCATCTTTAGTATGTTCTTCCTTTTCAACTTTCCGCTTTTCAAATTCTTCAGCTTTAGACGTTAAAGAGCCTATTACAGATGTTTCAAGCAGGGCTTTCTGAATGAGCAATGGAAGCGTCTCAGGAGTTAAATACTCAATGCTTAACGCCAGTACAAGAGAAGCATTATAACATTCAGCGAGGATTGTAGGTAGAGTTTCAGGGGTGAGGTACTTCAATGTTAAAGCTATTTTGAAGGCATTTTCCCAAGCCTTTAAAAGTTCATTCTTATATGATTCTACGTCGAGCTTAAGTGCCTCTACTGGATAAATTAAACCGTCGCTATACGCGACCCTAAGATTTAAGCCTATTTTAACAGGTTTTATGCTAAGCTTAGCCAGTACAGATGCAAGCTTATCAGATATCACATCACCCTTTCTAGCAACAACTGTTGTCTTACTTATCCAAACACTTCCAGAGACTATTCTAGCAGGTAGTCCTACTTCATTAAACTCGCTAACTAACGGTCCAGGAGGTAAACCAGTATTACCTTCTTGGACAACTATATCTTCAGGGGTGATGTCGCCTGGTCTAGCGAAGCTTGGAATTTTAGCTTCATCCAACATTTTAGCGAGCTTAAATGGATCTTCCTTCGTAAATACTAGGATATTTTGACCTTCAAGATACTTGAGCAAGGCATCGCTTCCTTTAAACTTCCCATTCTCCATAAGTTCTTTCAAAGCAATTTCGACAAGTGTATTCTTAGAAACTTTAAGTATAGCTGTATCTCGCAGTTTTCTACGCATCTCATGAAGTTGATTAGCCTTAACCTTGTAGAGAATTGCAAACCCAACCGTAGGATATTCTTCAAAAAGCCTCTTAAGACCTTTAACGGTCTCTCTCTTTTCCACCTGCTTAGGCATTGTATCACCTCTTAATCGTAAGTCTGAAGCTGGAAGTCATCGTGCCTTTTATATAAAGGCTTTGAATGTTTGTTAAACCCTTAGGCAGTTTTCCAATAATCCAATTTAAAGCAGCTTGAATGTTTTCAGCTATCCTTTTAGTGTCCATATCTTGCGTACCAACTTTAAGCTGAATTAACGGTTGATTTCTAATCCTTATATTAACTATTCTTTTAGACCTCTCAATAGCATTAGCTACATCCAATGTCGGTGGAACTGGCATAGGCATTTTACCTCTCGGCCCTAGGTATACACCCCACGTTCTACCTACTAGAGGCATTAAAGCTGCTTCAGATAAAAATACATCATAGTTTTTAGCTATTTTCTTAGCCTGCCTTTTATCACCAGCCAGTTTTACGAGCTCATCCCTATCCAAAATGAGGTCTATTTTAAAGTCTCTAGCTTTCATGTAGAGTTCGCCCGTAGCGAATAGACAGACTTTCACGGGCTTATTAGGTGGGTTGGGAAGCTCCAGCGTTCCTGTAATTCTATTCTCAGGTTTACGTAGGTCGATATCCCTAAGATTTACAATAAGCTCTATAGATTGGGTAAAGACTCTCCCTTCGCAGTTTTTCTTAACTTTGTCAACGACTTCAGTAATATCCTTAAGTTCGAAGCTCAAAATTCATCAGCCTATAGGTTCAACCATTGAGGAAACGTCGTAAGAGAAAAACTTTTCTATTAAGCCCTCCATAATAAGGATTATTCTTCACCTATGACATCATCGTAAACTCCTTCATCTACTCCTTCTATTACTTCCTTAGGATTCTTACCATCAACTTTAACGCCCATACTTACACAGGTACCTAGAAACTCTTTCAGAAC
>JAWCKO010000129.1:0-4106 GCA_038851915.1 Bathyarchaeia archaeon | reverse complement strand
GAATGGAGTAGGATTTAACATTTAACTTTTACTTACTTTTTTATCCTATTACTATGGGCTTCCCATTCCCAGAGGGGAGAAAGCTTCTTAGTTTAAATACTCGTACTTCTTATTCTCTTAGAGGGGGTTTATCTTGAGCGAAGATAGCGAGCTAAACTCACTTATGAGGAAAAAGTATCTAGAGATTCAGCGGAAGCTTATGGCTAAAACTTTAAAGAGCCCCCCCGAGGAGGATAAAGCTCCAGACTATGAAAGCATTGTTAGAAATGCTCTAGACAGCTCAGGTTTAAGGATTCTATCAGCTCTTAAAAGTCAGTATCCAGATGAAGCCTACACGATTATTAACGTTCTTGGTAAGGCAATAGCCGATCGTAAGATACCTGCTGAAATAAGTGGTGGTGATTTTTATCAGCTTCTATTAAGCCTTGGCATTAGAGTTAGATTGGATACGAAGATATATGTAGAGAGAAAGGGTAGAGTTAAGGAGTTTTCAGATTATCTAAGGGAGAAAATTAAAGATTCTCAGTAAAATTTATATCTTAGTTGGTTTTCCTTAACATAATGCTTGGATTTAATTGAAGAGTTTGAATGAGGGGGAGGCTTTGAATAGAGTTGTACTTGCATACTCTGGAGGTCTAGATACATCTGTTTCAGTAATATGGCTTCAAGAAAAATACGATGCAGAGGTTTACACGGTTACCGTTGACGTAGGTCAGGGTGGCGACTTCAAACTCATAGAAGATTTAGCTCATAAGCTCGGCGTTGTAAAACACTTCTTCATAGATGCTAAGAAGGACTTCGTGGAGAACTACGTTTTTCCAAGTATTAAAGCTAATGGGTTATACGGAGGTAAATACCCTCTTAGTAGTGCCCTTTCCAGACCATTGATAGCTAAAAATGTCGTTGAAGTGGCTGAAGCCGTTAAGGCTGATACTATAGCACATGGATGTACGGGTAAAGGCAACGATCAAGTTAGAATAGAGGCAACGGTTAAAGCGTTAAATCCTAATCTGAAGATTTTAGCTCCCGTTAGAGAATGGGGTTTAGATAGGGAATTTGAACTTGAATACGCTAAGAAACATGGAATCTCATTCAGTAGAGAAAAAATATACAGCGTCGACCAAAACCTATGGGGTAGAAGCATAGAATGTGGACCTTTAGAAGATATAGAGCTTGAACCTCCAAGTGAGGTTTTCAAATGGACTGTGGATCAAGAGAAAGCCCCCGATAAAGCTGAGTATGTCACCATAGGCTTTGAAAATGGAGTACCTACTTCACTTAACGGAGAAACTTTAGATGGCGTTTCACTTTTAACAAGTTTAAATGAGATTGCGGGGAGAAATGCCGTAGGCAGGATAGACCACATTGAAGATAGGGTTGTAGGAATTAAAACTAGAGAAGTCTACGAGTGCCCAGCAGCCGTCTGCATAATTGAAGCACACAAAGACCTCGAGAAGCTTGTTCTAACGCCAAGTCAATTGAGTTTTAAAGAACTTATAGATAGACAGTGGAGTTTTCTAGTGTATGCTGGCCTATGGTATGAGCCTCTTAAACAGGACTTAGAGGAGTTTATCAATAGCTCTCAGAGATCTGTTGAAGGGTGGGTTAAGCTGAAGCTTTATAAGGGGGGATTAAGAGTTGTTTCAAGAATGTCTAATTACTCGCTGTATAGCAAGGATCTTGCCACTTACAGCGTTAAAAGCGTTTTCGATCAATCTGCAGCCCCCGGGTTTATAGAAATATGGAGCCTGCCCCTAAGAACTGCTCACATGGCTCGTAAAAACCGTGGGAGGTGATCAGTATGGTTATAGTTTTAGAGTGTTCCGAATGCGGCGGTAAGATTAAGGTCCCAGATGACGTCCTTGAGGGTGAAATATTCTCATGCCCAGATTGCGGTATGGAGTATGAAGTTTACATAAATAATGGTAAGGTTGAACTTAAACATGCGGAAATAGAGGGAGAAGACTGGGGAGAGTAGCTAAAGAGTATTAGATTGAGGGTTGATGTTTGAAACTGATAGTTAAAATCGGTGGAAGCATTCTTAAAGACGGGGCTCCAGATTTAAACCTGATAAGTGATATTAGAGAGGTTTTTTCAAACTGTAAACTCGTCTTAGTACATGGTGGGGGAGACGAAGTTACAAGCATAGCTTCTCAAATGGGTAAAGAACAGGTCTTCGTAACTTCTCCAGACGGCTTTAGAAGTAGATATACCGATAAGGAAACACTAGACATCTACGTTATGGTTATGGCTGGTAAGATAAGCAAAGAAATAGTTTCAACGCTCCTTGAATTTGACCTCCCAGCCGTAGGAATCTCAGGTGTAGATGGAGGGCTTCTAAGGGCGGAAAGAAAAAAGAAACTTATTATAATAGATGAGAAAGGCAGAAAAAGAATTATACCTGGAGGATACACTGGAAAAATAACAAGTGTTAATACTGGTCTGCTGGAAACACTTCTAAACTCAGGCTATTTACCTGTTGTTTCGCCACTGTCTATAGGCTCTGAATATGAGATTTTAAACGTCGATGGAGATAGGGCTGCATCTTACTTAGCAGGAGCTTTAGAAGCAGACCGTCTCATACTACTGACAGATGTTGAAGGTTTAATACTCGATGGAGAACTTTGCAAGGAAATATCCTCAAGCCAATTAAAGGAGAAACTCAGGAAAATAGGCCCAGGTATGATCACCAAAGTCTATGCTGCTAATGAGGCTTTAGATATGGGTGTTAATAGAGTCGTAATATGTTCTGGTTTAAAACCTAAACCCATAACGTCTGCCCTTGAAGGTAAAACGGGAACCACTATCTATAGAGGTTAACAGATGCATATAGCCTCTGAGTTTAAAGCTAAAGCAGTAGATATACTTAAAGACGCACTAAAGATTTACAGCCCATCCTTACGTGAAACTGAACTAGCAGTTTTCCTCATGAGTACTATGAAAAAACTAGGCTATGATAACGTATGCATCGATGATGTGGGAAACGTTTTAGGATCGGTGGGCGCTGATAAACCTAAGCTTATGTACGTAGGCCACATGGATACGGTTCCAGGGGTCATACCGTATAGAGAAGAAGGGGGCTTTATATATGCTAGAGGAGCTGTAGACGCTAAATCTGCGTTAATATCTATGGTTGTTGCAGGGGCTTCTCTTAAAAACGAGAGTTTAAACGGTAAACTTACCGTTGCATGTACAATTGATGAAGAAGGCTCTAGTCTAGGCTTTAAACATCTATTACATAAAGGTTTAGAGGCTAAATTTGTGGTCTTTGGCGAACCAGGCGGTGTTGAAGTCGTAACTATAGCTTACAGAGGTAGGGTTCAACTCTCCGTAAAATGTAAAACAAGACCTGGACACGCGGGGTCACCGTGGGCTTTTGAAAACGCCGTTGAAAAACTCTATGAGTTCTACAGGTTACTAAAAGAGAAAATAAGCGAATCCTATTCTGCTCAAACTTTTTCAAGTAGATATTACACTACTTCTACGTCGATAACTTGGATTAAAGGAGGAGAAACATCGAACATTATACCTGGTTTCTGCGAAGCTAAAGTCGATATTAGAATTCCACCTAACGTTAAAGCTTCTGAAGCTGTAGAGTTCTCTCAAAGACTTTCAAAAAACTTTATGGATGAGCATCCGGCTGTTTTAGTGGAAGTTGGGTCTGAAGAGTATTGTGATGCTTATGAAGTAGACAGGGATTCAACGCTTCTAAGAGTCTTAAGAGAATCGATTAGGGAAGTTAAAGGGGGGTATCCTAAGCTTATCCGTAAAACTGGTACGGGAGATATGAATCTTCTAACGGGACTTCCCATAGACGCTGTGACATATGGTCCAGGTGATTCGTCTTTAAGCCACACAGACTTAGAGAAGATAGATGTAGAGGAGTACTTAGACAGCATAGAAGTGTATAGACATGTGGCATTAAAACTTCTAGGAGAATCTACCAACTGAGCTTCTATATAATAGCAGTACTCAGCTTCATTAAATTGTAAATTTATGCTTTCCTCCGTAAAAAGAAAAATTGGGGATTTTAGAACGGGAAGAAGAACCTGTATCTACCTATTATAATTCCTGGTATCAAAGCCAATACGTGTCCAGCTATGTAT
>JAWCKO010000128.1:0-4116 GCA_038851915.1 Bathyarchaeia archaeon | reverse complement strand
CCTTAGAAATGCTGTAAACCATCTAATGCCTGAGCCAATATTGAAACACAACCTACCATCTACAGCCGAAGTCGTAGTACGCCGTCTAAAAGACGACTACATTGTTCACATACTTCATTATGTTCCCCAACGTCGAGCAGAAGGAATAGACATAGTTGAAGAAGCACTTCCCATAAACGATGTCAACATAGCAATACGTACATACGCTAAGAATGCATACTTAATCCCTAGTAAAAGCGAGCTTACAGTGGAACAATTGGGAAACTATACTAGTACAACTATTCCAACGATTAAAGGTCATGTACACGTAGTATTTGAAACCTAACTTGACAACCGACTTCAACTTTTATGTTACTGAATGTTCGTGGCACTCAACAGTCTAAGAAGGTGAGAATTTTGGTTTTTAGAATTCCATCAAATCTCAGGCTTTTCCATTTCTCAGCAGCCCATAAGCCAGTTTTGAAAGTTAAACCGGATAGTTTGATCGTGTTTGAGGTTAGAGACGCCTTCGATGGACAATTGGATCTAAGTAGAGAATACCTTTCAAATATTGACACGGTTGATAGGAGTAGAGTTAACCCTGCAGCTGGACCTGTTTGGATTGAGGGAGCTACGCCTGGGTACACGATTGAAGTTGAGATATTAAATGTGAAGGTTGGAGACAGGGGCTTCATAGGTCAGAGAGTATTTAAAATATTTGATGATATTATTGAAGCTGGCTCTTTCAGAATACCTGTAAAACCAGTGATAGGTGTAATAGGTGTTGCCCCACCCAAGGGTGAAGCTTCCACTATTGAACAGGGTGACTTCGGTGGAAACCTAGATACTCCAGAGATAACTGTAGGCTCAAGAGTCTTCCTACCAGTATGGGTTGAGGGGGGGCTACTTGCTTTAGGAGATGTACACGCAGTTCAAGGGGATGGTGAAGTTTCAGGTCAAGGTTTAGAAGTTCCTGCTGAAGTCGAGGTAAAGATTAAACTTCACCGTGGACGCGTTCTAGATAAAGTCTTCGTTGATTATGGTGGGAGTCTAACGATTTTATCTTCTTCGAAGACTTTAGAGGAGGCTATTGATGAAGTGTTAGATGCCGCTAAGAAACTTCTTCAAAGAGCCTTTAATTTAGATGAGCAGACAGCTCTAGCTCTGTTAAGCCTTACATCAAACCTTGGAATTTCCCAAATAGTTAATCTGAAGAAAACTGTGAAGATTAAAATACCTAAAAACGTCCTCCCGATAAATTTAGAAAAACTTCTAAAGGATTATAGTTGAAGTCTTGGTGGTTTATTTGGAGAATCTCATTAAAGATCCATACTTTACCTTGGGGCTTTGGAAAATTGCCTCAAAGCCAGAAGAAGTTAAAATTTCCCTAGATAGAGTTCAAACCCCCGTTGGAGTAGAGAATTCTCTGAAAATTGAAAGCTCTGGATGGAGTGAATGGCATCTTGTGTACAATGAAGATCTGCAAGTAAAGCCTGGGGAAACATATATGCTCAATGTACGTATGATGCTTAAGCTTGAGAGTAGAAGAGCCTCTGTTGTCTTAGAACCGCAAATTCTAGATGTAAACGGCAGAAGAGTTAAAGCCATAAAGAAAAAGTGGGTGGGCGATAGCGGTGAGCCGTTTTTCGTAGAAGACCTAGGATTATGGAGAGGCGGTATGATTGGAGCATCTGGTAAATGGGGATGGAGATGTATGAATGGGGGCTTCATGATACCGGACGGCGGATCGCAGATGAATTTAACCTTATATGGAGTTGGCCCAGGCGATGTTTGGGTGACTGGGGTGGAACTCTATAGAAACTTCCACTCAGTAGTGAAAACGGTAAAACCACCTCAAATTCCAGAGTATCCTAAAGCCGTGCTTTACAGGAGGCTGAAACTGGGCGAGTATGCTGGGAAGGTTTTAAGGCTCGGCGATTTAAACGGTGATGGTAGGGTTGAGTTTCTATTTGCGCAGAGAATAAGCCCTAAGCCTATTAAACCGAGCGGTGTAAACTACGTGGCTTTAAGATGTCTCACTGCCGTCGACCTTAATGGAAATATTCTTTGGCAGCTGGGTGAGCCGGATCCATCAGGGTACGATGTATGGTCAGACCTTCCAGTACAGGTGTTCGATTTCAATAAAGACGGAAAAATGGAAGTACTCTGCTGTAAAGGCTTCAAAATAATGCTTTTAGATGGAGCCACAGGAGAAGCTCTTACTGAAACAGATACCCCGGAGTCTAACCCGGGTGAAGGATGGGGTGAAGGAGCTGAAGACGGGTTCCCTAGGATTCTAGGAGACTCCATAACCATATGCAATCTAACAGGACATGATCCAGGCGATTTTCTTCTTAAAGATCGATACAATAATCTCTGGGCTTACGATCGGAAGTTTAACAGACTATGGTCTTACACGGGTAAAATGGCACACTACGCTCAAATATACGATGTAGACAATGATGGGTTTGATGAAGTATTCTCAGGAGACGCGTTAATAGACCAAAACGGGGAAGTTTTATGGCGTATAGACCTCTATGGTCACTGCGATAGTTCAATCTTCTACAGGAATATGGAAGGTCGCCTAATACTTACTCTAGCATATGAGGATGGGGGATTCTACTTTCTAGATGCGCTAACTGGCGATGTCCTAAGAGAGTGGCATTTAGGGCATGGACAGGGGGTGAACCTAGCGACCTATCGACCTGATCAACCCAATGGCTTAGCCATCGCAGCAAATACCTTCTGGGGGGGAGCATTCTGGTTTATTTTTAGCTTGGAAGGCGAGATTCTTCACGCAGATTTCACCGACGTTTATGGCTGGGTTCCCGTTAATTGGTCCGGAAGTGGCGTTGAACTCATAGGCTCAGCCTACGGCCTCTACGATGGCTATGGTAGAATGGTCGTCGAATTTCTAGACCCACACCATGGAAAGGTGTGGGTGTACAACATCTGTGGAGATAACCGGGACGAGGTGATCGTTTGGAATGATAAGCTTCTATCTATTTATACGCAGGATAGAGACATTAGCGATGCTAAGATATTCACCCCTAAACGTAAACTCTACAATCAGACCTTCTACGGAAGCTTCATCTCAGAGCCGGATTGGACCTATATCAACCCATAATCTACAGGAGTGGAACCCCCGTTTTCAAGAAAATTGAAGGGGTTGGATGAGCGTTTACTTTTACTGGAGCCCGACGGAAGCTAAAGCGTCTTTGAGATACAGGTTGTAAGGACCCAGTTTACCTCCATAGTTTGCAGAAGTTATCTGAACAACCCCTGATACTTCAATCGCCGCTTTTATTCCAACGCCTAAAGCCTTCTTAATACTATCCAAGTTTACACCATTTATAACGATTTCATACACGCTGTTCACGCTCCCCGGAACCATACTCTTTTCCACGACGTTCTTAAGCGTCGGGCAGAAGAGATGGTTTGTTGAAGCTTTAAGTTTATACTTCATAGATCCAACTTTAGACCCAGACCTGCAAATCCCACCTGGGAAAGGTGTTACTACACCTTTCACTTTTCTAATTGCTTTTATCGCTCTTTCAGCTGCTTCTAAACCACTCTTCCAATTTTCAGCTAGAATTAGAAACATTCCACCAGCTACACCTTTCATTATTCCAAAGCTTTCCTCTATTATAAACTCCCCCTCCATAACGGGTATTCTCCAAACGTCTCTATCAAACATTCTATCTCTAGTTTGGAAACCGTCTCCGAAGGATGCTAAACTCTTACCTGCTTTAATCCTCCTCTTGGTTTTAGTTAGACTGTCAAATACGGCCGTTGTAGGACACGTTAAAACACATTGACCCACTCTAGATAGAAACTGCGCTTTAAGTAGGAATCTATCAGAGTGGTAGATTTGGATGAGAACCCCAGGTCTACTGTCCGGGGTCTTATCCGCCGGAACCAAGGCTTCTATTCCACACTCAGCAGGACTCATTATTATCGAAGTGCCAAATCCAACTACAGCTATAGCGGAATTTAAAGCCCACTTATAGCTTTCAGCAGTCACTAGAAACCTCATATACCACATGGGAAACATCTCGGTGAAAGTGTTAACAACCGTTAAAACCCTACCCGTAGGGAGATGTTTAACTACGAGGTTTCCAGTCTCCTTATCCTCTG
>JAWCKO010000127.1:2059-4121 GCA_038851915.1 Bathyarchaeia archaeon | reverse complement strand
ACCACCTTGGAAACTTTTCCTCCAGAAACTCTTCAAGTTCCCGTCTCTGAACTTTTCCATGCTTTGAAATTATGAAAGCCACCGAGGCGGCTAAAGCAGCTATTTCATCGATCCTCCAGCCTGAAGACGTAGCATCTCCAACGTTTAAAGGCTCTCTAACGGTTACCATGAAGCGGGCTTTATCCAAATCTTCCACGTCTTTAGGTTTAACCATTTTAACCTGTAAACCTACCTTCTCAAGTTCGGAATCTAAAACTTCTAAAACCTTTAGGTAGTTTCTACCTAACGCTTTTTTAAGCTCCCAACCTTTAACACCAGGCTCTCTATGCCTCTGGAATAGTAGGAGTTGGGCTGCTCGTCTAACTTTTAGACGCATAGCTTCAGCCAAAAGATCTACCTCCAGATAATTCTCTCCAACGTTCATAGTCTATAGATATTGGCAGTGATTCAGATGGAGCCTTAGATTCAATACGTTCTCTAGGTGCTATGGTATAGTCTTCTTGGAGTGGGATCTTTTTAAGCTCTGCATAGCCGTATGTCAATAGGAAGCTTAACATGTATGCTCTTTTAACGGTTTCTTCAAAGCTTCCACCCGATATGAAGCCCCAGTAGGATACAGACCTTTGAGTTTTACATGCTTCTTTAAGCTCATTTAAAATCTTCTCTAGGTCGCTGTAGAAGGTTTCATCGACTATTATGCCTTGCCGTTTAAGCTCTTCAAGGTCTACGTATTCTCTAGGCTTATAACCTCCCGTAAACCTGCTCCACCTAGATTTTAAAGGTTTTAAACGGTTCCAGTATTCTATGGCCTCTACAAGCTTTTCCCTAGATATTTCCTCTACGCATGCTATAGGCTTCCAAGCCCTCATGAATACGTCGACGATGGCTTTAGTAGACATCTTCCTAAGCTTATACTCGATAAACGCGGGATCTGCGTAGAATACTGAAGCTTCCTCAGAAAGCCAATCTTTCTGAGCTTTCACTACTTTGGTAAGCATGTTGACTGCTTCTACGTCTAAGCAGAGTTCTTCGTAAGATTTCAATTCATCCAGTTGACCGTCAAGTGTTTCAAGCTCTTCTCTGACTTCTACGTTGAATGGGTTTAAACCCCTCTCTTCAACCATGCGGCAAGTATGGATTATCCTCCTAACCCTCTCTATAGACCTTCTTTTACGCTTCGGCAACCTCAACCACCTCTGAACTACCCTGAAGGTTCTGAACGACTATTACATGTATGTCTTCGCTAACTATGGGTATTTGGTTTGGAGTTATTATCAGGTATTGAGCATCCTTAGTCTCTTCTAAAACTTCAACGAGCTTTAGGAGGAAGGCCTCCCTATTCCTTATATCCATATGGACTTCAAATTCGTCGACGGCTCTAAAAGGCGATTTTATATACTTCTGTAGAGCCAGTAGGAAGGTTGCTACAGCTATGCTTCTCTCCCCTCCGCTTTGACTGTAGGGGTTTAGTGGAGTCGGCTCCATGCCTCTAAACCCTATGAAAAGCTCCAATCCTGCATCATCTATGTTATCTGCGTTTGTAAGCTTAACGTATCCTATGGCTCCTAAGGCAGATAGTATGGTTAAGTAGCTTCTATTGACTTCTTCTAGAAGCTCTTGAACCTTCCTTCTCCATAATGTCATACGGTTTCTAAGAGATTCTTCAGCCGCCTTCCTATTTTCACGAATCGTCTCAGTCTTCTCCTCTAAGTTCTTCAAAGTGGTTAACTGTTGCTCATACATCTGTCGCGTGTCTTCAGGTATATCCCCTATCGTCTCGATTTTAGCTTCCACTACTCTAATCTCGCTTTGAATATCCTGCGGGTTCCTATCGGTTTTAACTTTTTCACTCGACTTAGAGGCTTCTGCTAAAGCCTCTTTAAACTCGCCTTCAGCCTCTGTAAGCTTGCTTTCAAGGTCTCTCAGCTCTAGAAGCATTCTATTCAACTGGTCTTCTGCAAGAGCCTTTTCAACTGAAAACTGTAGAATCCTACTGTAGGATTCGTCTATATTGTTCTCAAGCTCTTCAAGTCTATATCTAGCCGAGGAAACGTTTTCCCTT
>JAWCKO010000127.1:899-2049 GCA_038851915.1 Bathyarchaeia archaeon | reverse complement strand
CTTCGGAGTTTAAAGTTTCCAGAACTCTATCATCAACGTTTGACCCGTCAAATAGGTTTAAAAGTCTAGAGATTAGGCTTAGAGAGGCTTCAGCAGTTATACGTTTCTCTTCAAGGGAGAGAAGCTTTCCTAGGCTTTCTCTGTAGGATTCTTTAGACTCTTCAAGCTTCCTATTCTCGTATTCTATTGAAGTGTGAAGTTTGGAAATTTTTCCCTCAACCCTTTTAACCCTTAAAGCTAAACCCTCTATCTTAGACTTGAGGCTTTCCACGTTTTTCTCAGCTTTATATGTTTGAGCCCATAGAAGCTCGTTCTTCAGGGATTCAAGGGACTTCTGAAGCTTAAGCTTCTCAAGATAGCGTCTATACTCTTCATCCCAATACTCTAAGCTTCTCTTAGCCTCTTCGATAAGTCTGTCCAGTGTTTTCTCTTCTTCAATAAGTTTTGCAAGCCTATCTCTAGCTTCGAGCACATTTTTACGGTAGCTACTTAAGCCTACGGCTTCTTCAAGCATAGACAGCTTCTCATGAGGTGGGACGTAAGCGAAGGATGCAACCATGCCTTGATGCATTATGAGAAGCATATTATCCGGGTTTATTCCGAAGTTTCCGAGGATGTCTACAACATCTGCTTTTGAAACAGGCTTATTATTCGCGTAGAAGCGGTATTCCCCGTCAACTCTTAAAACTCTTGAAAGTCTGAAAACGTCAGATTTCCAGCTAGGTATAGGTCGAACTCCTCCCTTGGGAGAGTTATCTAGGACAACTGTAACTCTAGCCGTGTCTCTCCCCCTACGGATTAAATCGCTAAGCCTCCTACCGCGCTCTGTGTACGCCTGCCCCAGTGCGATAGAAATTGCGAGGAGGATGCTGGATTTACCCGCCCCGTTGGGGCCACAGACTATATTAAGCCCAGGTTTAAGCCTAACTCTACCGTACTCATAACTCATGAAATTCTCAAGTATAACCTCTTTGATTAGCAAATGCGTTCCTCCGATTGTAGTCTTGGGTAGTTAAATATACAGTCAAGGTAAGATTGTCAACACCTATAAGCCTATCTCTAATAAACATTTACTATTCAATATAGTAAACATGAAGTATTTTCTCTGTTTTTGAAGAATTTTAAACGGACAGTTTTTTAATTCTCCATA
>JAWCKO010000127.1:0-889 GCA_038851915.1 Bathyarchaeia archaeon | reverse complement strand
AAATACTGTCAGTTTTAATGGCTGGAATAATCCATCATCTAGAGGGAGCAAAAGAACATGCGATCCAATCTCAACGTAAGGAGCCTCAGTTTAGTCCATATGTTCTAAGCGTTAGAACAGACATTCTATTATTTAGCATTAAAAGGATGAGAATATATCAATTAATTTGGTGACCTCGTGATTAACTGTAGAACCTTTAAATTTCAAACCAAGAAAAAATTGGCTTTAGCTATTTCAATCGCTCTTCTACTGGGTACGACTCTATTCTTAATATACTTCAACGTTAGAAATAATACTCCATCAGGCAATCCAAGTACGAGTATACAAGCTCACACAGCTCTGAGAAAATTCTCATCCTATGAAGAGTTGATAATTTTCTTAAATAGGAGCCTGAGTTTTCCATGGTTTCTGGGAAACGGAGACAAGTTTGTTTTGCTTCCAGCTACCGGGACTGAGGCTAAATCTACGTCTATAGGCGTAGACTATTCGAGGACAAATGTTCAGGTCGAGGGCGTTGATGAGGATGATGTTGTGAAGACTGATGGAGAGTACATATACTTGGCTCTTGGAAGAAGAGTTTTAATCGTTAAGGCGTATCCCCCTGAAGAGGCGGAGTTTTCGGCGGAGATCGATGTGGAAGGTGTAGTTTCAGGGATTTTCGTGAGCAATAAGAGGTTAGTCATTATTTCTAATGGTATTTACGTTTATGTGAAAAACGCGGAGGACGACTCTGTGGAGAGAAGAGAAATATTGTTTGTGGAACCAAGTGTATCTGTGCTCATTTATGATGTGGAAGATGCTGAGGCACCTATACTTGTTAGAAATGTCACTATAAGTGGAGCATACTTCAACTCGAGGATGATCGGAGATTACGTTTATGTTCTAGCGT
>JAWCKO010000126.1:0-4147 GCA_038851915.1 Bathyarchaeia archaeon | reverse complement strand
GTTCAGACAAACGTTGAAGACCAGAGGCTCGGCGTAGATGTCTATGCAATAACCAAACTCGAAGTAGATATCATAGAGCGTAAATGGGGTCAAGGTGCTAAAGCAATAGGCGGCGAGGTTAGAGTCAACGACCTCGATAAGGCTATAATGCTTAAGAGAAGGGGATACCTAGTCATACCAGACCCTGAAAATCCTGAAGTTCAAGCGGCATTCAAAAGCAGCTTCATAAAAAGTTTTGAAAGACACAGCCGCGTAGGAATAACCTCTAAAGAAGAGTTTCTAGAAGATATAGATAAACTTAGAGAACATGGTGTAAAACACATAAGCCTGAAGACCGGGGCCTACAGACCCACAGCTACAGCTTACACGCTTAAACTCGCATCAGAGGCAAAAATAGACTACATAACATTCGACGGATGTGAGGGTGGAACAGGTATGAGCCCAATTCCAATGATGGATGAAATGGGCATTCCAACAGTATACTTGGAAGCACGCGTTCTAAAAGCTGCTCAAATACTCAAGAAAAAAGGGAGATATTTGCCAGACATCCTTATGGCAGGTGGATTTGTAAGTGAAACACAGGTTTTAAAGGCTATTGCTTTAAGCAACTTCGGAGAAGAACCCTACGTTAAAGCTACTGTCGTAGGTAGAGCCATGTTAACAGCAGCCATGAAGACTGAGTATTTCGCCAAACTAGCCAAAGAGAAGACTCTACCAAGGCAGTTTACAACTGTATACGGCGAAGAGCCTGAAAAATTCTACCCATTCCTCCCAGAGCTTAAAGAATCCCTCGGAGATAGAATAAGCCGAGTGCCTTGGGGTGCCATAGGTGTATACGGATACATGGAGAGAATGCGGATAGGATTACAGCAGCTTCTAGCCGGTATGCGTAAATTTAAACTAAGCCTAGCTTCAAGAGAAGACATATTCGCTTTAACGGAAAGAGCCGCTAAAGCCACAGGCATACCGCTAGCTGAAGAATCTGAATCTGAAGAAGTGGAAGCCATACTTTTAGACGATTAAACCTCACATTCGCATAGTTTAAAAAAGAAAAAAGGAGATCCTACAACCCCAGCTTTTTCCTAGAACCGTACTTCTCCCAGTGAACCTTCTCCTCTAAAGGTATTCTAGTCCTAGAAGGAGACTCATCAGGATACCCTAGGGATACAGTGCATAGTACTCTTAAATCTCCAGGCACGCCCAGAAGCTTTTTAATCGGTTCTTCAAACTCCGTATCTATAACACCCATCCAACAAGTACCTAAACCCAGCGAATGAGCAGCCAACAGTAGATTCTGCGTAGCTACAGCTGCATCTCCATGCCAATACCTGGATACGGGTTTAGCTAACACAACTATTACGACTGGACTTTGAGCCATATGCCTTCCATACTTGTGAACCTCAGCCAGCTTCTTCCTCAAATCAGGGTCTTTCACCACTATGAACTCCCAAGGCTGAGAATTCATAGCCGACGGAGCCCACCTAGCAGCATCCAAGCACTGAATGACCTTCTCATCTTCAACAGGCGTACTCTTATAGCGTCTTATACTACGTCTGGTTTTAATCGCCTCCATCACATCCATACACTAGACACCTTAGATAGAATATCTACTCGTGCTTAAAAATTTTAAACATCATGCGATGGGTTTAATATAGTCTTTACATTCAGCTTCAAAACTTCCAACAACCAACCTATGATGGGTTTCACCGCGTCTACAATCTAAAACCGTCTCCAGCTTACCCAGAGCCTCCACAACCTCCCCCGCTTCAAAAATACCAGCGTAGAAGCCCTCATAAGCCGTAAGCTCGGTTAAATCTTCGACTGGAGAACCACTTAGAAATTCAAAATCTGACACCTTGTAAACCGCTGGCATGAAATAGGAGTCGCCGACATCAACTATTGTAGCTTTAACCTTAGCTAAACCATCCATAGGTCTGTATATAAAATCACCGTAGCCTTCTGGAGAATCCTCCTCGACCTTCACAGGATGGACAGAAAACTCCGTATTTTCGTAGAGTCCTCTACTCCACACTCTACGACATATCTCCCAAGCATCCTTTAAACTCAACCCATACTGTCTAGATTTATCGTAAACCCACTTATCGAATTCCCCACCGCTAAGCCATCTAATAAAGCCGTTCTCCTTAAGCTCAGCTAAGGCGCTTCTAATCTTAGAAGCATTCCCCCTACCGTAAACCGTTAAATCTACGTCTGAGAAAGAGGTGTTATGGATCTTGAGAAGTATTGAACCAGTTACTCCAAAGCATTCAACAGGTATACCGCTAACTTCAGACAGTAGATCCACAAGTTCAACGGTCCTCATCTCTAAAACATCTAAATGTTCAACGGGTTCTCCGTAGAGTTCTCTCAAACGGAGCTCGGGCTTAAAATGCATCTTCACACTGTCAATGGGAACCGTTATCATCTCCAAGCTCATGCTATTCAACCTACTAACGTAACGTGGAAAACTGCTCTTCAGGAAGTTGAGAACCTCCTTTACAGATAGAGTTGTGTAAGACTTCAATATTCGAGAGTATTTACGCTCCCTCCCCCAAAGCCCAAAATCACTGGGAACATACTTCAAGTAAGATATCACTCTATCCTCAGGGTGAATGTTTCCAATTACGCAGAAAAACATCCCCTCATGTGTTTCAAGGAAGTCTCTATCTCTAAACAGCCTCATAACGTGGGATTGATACCGGTAACTCTTTATATAAGCGTTACATCGGTTTAAGATTTAGAACATGAAGTTGAGAGAAGGAGACTTCCTTGAAACCTTGGAAGGCTTCATATTCGACGTTAAAGGCTTCTCCCACCCGCCTGACAAGATAATAGCCTATTTAAGATATGTTCCAGACGAGTTTGGAAGTAGAGTTAGACTCGGAGCGAAATACCGTAAAGTCTACAGACTTAAAGATAGGGAGGACTTCCTTAGGAAGAATGCCCCAATATACATATTTAGAAGCCCAGTCTTCAACATGGAAGTACAGGGAGTACCATTAGATAGAATTAAACGCATCTACAATCCTCAACTGAAAGTTAAACAGCTTATAGAGCTCGGCGTTAAAGACAGCATTGAAAGAGAAGCCTTAGAATTCGTAAAACTCCTATCCGTTAAATCCGGAGCACCCATAGAAAGCATGGGGCTTTCCGGATCGCTACTGGTCAACCTTCACAATGAAAACTCAGACATAGATCTGATAGTCTACGGAGGGGAAAACTCCCTTAAAGTATACAGAGCTCTCGGAGAGCTTATGAATGAACAAGGCGAAGTTAAACCATATAACTTCGACGAACTAGCGGTAAAAAGAGGAAGGTTAAGTTTATGGGTAGAAGCTTCTTCATAAGATTCCTACACGATTGGAGTGAAGTGCCCGAGAAATACGGCGATAAAATCTACGAGCCCGTAGGATTCTGCACACTCTACGCAGAAGTGTCAGACGACTCAGAATCAATATTCACGCCGTGTAGATACACGGTTTCAAACGTTAAATTCTTATCCGGCGTAAAAGTCAACCCAGCTCAAGTAAGAGAAGTCTACTCTTTCAGAGGCAGATTCTGCGAACAAGCAAAAACAGGAGACACTATTAGAGCCTCAGGTAAACTCGAGAAAGTTACAAGTTTAAACGGTGAATCCTGGTTTAGATTGGTTGTAGGTGGAGATAGAGTAGACTACGTAATTCCAGAGAGCCTTCTAACAGACATCTAAGCCTGTTTAAAACGCCTATACCCGCTGAGTTTTCAAATAGTAGAACTCTTCAAGCCTACTGACATCGCCTTTCACGCAGAGCTCAACAGCCTCCGGTATAACATCCAATAGGTCTGAAGCGGTCATATGATACCCTATCTTCGAAGCAACCATATCACCCGCCAAACCGTTTATAAAAGCCGCAGCAGTTGCAGCCTTAAACGGCTCAACATTTTGACTTAGAAAAGCGGCAACTATACCCGTTAAAACGTCTCCAGTGCCTCCTACAGTCATCCCAGGGTTCCCCGTGAAATTTAACTTAACACGTGTACCGTCGCTTATAATATCTACCATACCCTTAAGCAGTATCGTCAAATTCATACCAGCAGCATTCTCTTTAACATGAAGCTTAAGTTTTTCAAACTCCTTAGGAGGCTGACCGAATATTAAACTGTACTC
>JAWCKO010000125.1:0-4199 GCA_038851915.1 Bathyarchaeia archaeon | reverse complement strand
TCACGACATTTGTCTATTACCCACATCACTCTTCGAACACTCTGCGGCGTAATACTTAAGGGCGCTCCCTCACGCAATGTTCTATACAAGTCTTCATAGAAGAGTATTTCACCCCTCTTCTGGTCTCTACTTAAATTCCACGTTTCCTCCTTCCAGGGGATTTCCTCCCAGTTGTAGCTTCTATCTGGCGTCGGCTCCGTTTCAACCTTCCTCGGGGGAAGGTCTGCAGGGTTGAAGTACTTCCATCTTAATGATGTGGATGTCCCTGTAAGCCCTCCCTGAGTTCCCATTATCAACCATGTGTTCTGAGGATAGGCACATGCACGGGTAACTTCTATATCGGCGATTGTAGGAGACCCACGAACTCCCAAGGTTATTTTCACGTGGTCTTCGGCATCACCCAGGGTTAAAGTCCTCTGAAGGTCGCAGAATAGGACTTCGGGTTCCCCATCTCCAATAAGTTGGAGAGCTTGATCTATGGCGTGTGAAGCGTTATTGTTGAGTTCTCCTCCTCCGAATCTCTTTAAAGTCTGCCAATCCCAGCGTCTACCGAAGAAATGCCAATAGATTTTTATGAGAACTATGCGACCCAGTATTCCTGAACGGACTACCTCTCTAACTTTTAGAAAGTCTGGCGCATACCTCATGTTTTGGAAAATCGTCAGTATTCTGTTGGATTCCTTAGCGGCATTTATCATAGCATCGGCTTCGGAGAGGCTTGTAGCCATGGGTTTTTCACATACCACGTTTTTACCAGCTTTTAAAGCCTCTATGGTTTGTGGGGCATGTAGAAAGCTTGGAGTAGCTACGACTACAAGCTCTACTTCATCATCTTTTATAAGCTGTTCAAAGTTGGGGTATGCTCTGCAACCGAACCTACTGACAGCTTCACGACGTCTCTCCTCGATAGGGTCGGATACAGCTACTATCTTGTATAGGTTGGGACATTTCTCAAGCGTATTAGCGTGAATACTCCAACCGCTTCTTCCAAGACCAGATATACCTACTTTAACCACATCATCCATAATTAAACCACCCACTCTTAATCTTCATTATTTGAAGAGGTTAAGCAGGTATTTTGCAAACTTGGGTACTGCTGTTTTAGGGTCTTCCTCTTCTTCGTACTCGATGGAGATGAAACCGTTATAGCCTCCTTTTACAAGCATTTCCTTTACTTCCCCATAATCGACTGAAACGCCCTTGGTTATGCTTATCTTCCCATGGATATGAACAGTATATGGAATCGTTTTAGCAATATCCTCATACGTCGACTCGGTGTAGTTGCCCAGGTCTAAGTTTACCCCAAGCCACGGTGAGCCTACACTTTTCACGATTTTTGCAACATTATCCGCTCTAGCTGTAATCCCCCCGTGATTTTCCAAAGCTATTACAACGCCTTTTTCCTCAGCGTAGCTTACGCATGTTTTAAGCGCTTCTATCGTCCAGTTAGTCGCTTCAGCTTCCGTATATCCTCTAGGCGTATAACCTCCGAAAACTCTAAGAGCTGGTGCTCCTAATTCGCGAGCAATATTCAACCCTTCTTCTACAGCTTTGACCATACGTTCTCTCTCAGAACCGTCTGGAGTACAGAAGTTTGTAGAGATTCCAGCACAAGATATCGGTAGTCCACGTGAAAACGCCAATCTCTTCAGCTTTCTAAGGTATGAGGGGTCTTTAGATGGAATCCAGTAGAGAGTCAACTCTACGCCATCCAACCCTATACGGTAAGCCTCTTCTATGAAGTCTTCATAACCCATCCTTCCATCTTTAAGATAATCCCTGTAGGAATAGGCAGCACAACCAATTTTTATCATTTACACCCCTTCTGGAATTCTAGTTTAAACTGCTTAAAAAATTAACCTAATTCATTGTGCATCTAGATTAACCGACGATTGAGAAATTTCAAGAAGAGTTACGTGATAAAGCCTTTTATCCTATTACAACGTTGATATAGCTACATGAGTTGTAGAATTTGTGTGGTTTTCTCCCACCCATCCTCAGACATCCCTACATGGCCTTATAAAGGCTACGATTATGAAACACGAAAGAAAGAGATAATGGATCTTCTTAAGAAGAAGCTGCCAGAATTCGACATTACTTTTAAAACCGCTATGAGCTCTAAAGATGGAGAAAGGATAATTAAGGAAGTAGTTGATATTGACGGGTACGTCGTCTACATGCTCGGCATATGGGTTGGAGCCGGATACACTATAGCAGGTGCAGGTAAACCTACAATATTAGTAGACGATTTATACTGTGGAAGCGGTGAATTGATTTCAACATATGCTTGGGCTAAGGACAAAGAGCTGCCTGTATTAGCCGTAGCATCATCCGATTTCGAAGACGTAGTTGAAGCTATAAAGTTGGTTAAAGCTGTAGCACTGCTTAAAAAATCGAAGATAATCGTTGTAACAGATAGAGACGTGAAGAAAATAGCAGAGGCGATTAAAAGCAGTTTAGGTGTTGAAGTTTTAAAGGCATCTTCTGAGAAGCTTAATCAGTACTATCGTGAAGCCGATGTGAAGGAAGCTGAAAAATGGGCTGAGAAATGGATACGCGAAGCTTTGAGAGTGATAGAACCTAGTAGAGAAGAAATCGTTAAAGCAGCTAGAATGTACTTAGCAATGAAAAAGCTGCTAGAGGAAGAGGGAGCCATCGCTATAGCTATAGACTGCCTAACTTTAGTTTACTCAAATAAGCTGGAGGCTTACCCATGCCTAGGGTTTTTCCAGTTAAACAACGAAGGATTAATCGGCGCATGCGAAGCAGATTTAAGCTCCACGTTGGCAATGCTTATAATTAGACATTTAACTGGAGAACCGAGCTTCATATCAGACCCCGTCTTCGACTTATCTAAAGGGTGGATTGTATATGCTCACTGTGTAGCCCCGAGCATGGTCTACGGTCTAAACGGACCAGCAAACCCCTACATCATAAGGTCTCATGCTGAAGATAGAAGTGGAGCATCAATACAGTCCCTAATGCCTCTAGAAGAATACGTAACAACGATTCAGGTAAACCCTTTTGAGAAGGCGATGACTATCCATGTCGGTATGGCTGTAGCCAATATTGACGATGAGAAAGCTTGTAGAACCAAACTAGCCGTAAAAGTTAAAGCTGACCGTATACTTAAAAACTGGAGATGGGGATGGCATAGAGTAACATTCTACGGAAATTGGCTGAATGAACTTAGAAACTTAGCCAGACTGGTAGGCTTTAAAGTATACGAGGAGGATAAGCAGGTTTAACGTCTCCTAATAAAGTATAGTATCAATGCGACGGAAGCCACAGCTATTATCACTCCTATCGCTATGGGAATTGTTGGAAATGGCCTCTCGATTTTAACACCTCCCATGTTAAATATTCTGTTTAGGATGAATTCACATATTAAAATCGCCCGTGTCGAAGAATCGACATCTCCACCGGTCATACATATTTTGACGATAGCCCCCCTACCGACTTTTATTAGAACCGGTTCCGCATAGACCCCGTCGTCCGATAAACCGTAGACTTCACATTCAAATGTTTCAACGATTGAAGCATAGGCAGGTCTATCAGTTATATAGTTCTCAAAACTAGGCATGGTCCTACGTCCGAGCTCTGTGGGTTTTACCTCCGTGTTATCGGCAACCGCCGTAACCGTTATCATGCCGAAGACGGTATTTTCAATGTAAAGCTGATGGACATTAGTGTAATTGGAGAAGCCGATGTAGTAGAACTCCCAGTCGCCAGTCCATATGAGTGTTCCACCAGCTTCAATCCATAATTGTATTGGGGAATCACGTGTACCAGTCCAAACGGTGTCTGGAGCCACGTCTTGAGCCATCAATATAACTGTGTTGGGTGCATCTTGGAGGCGTGAAACGATTTCAGCGAGTTGTTTAGCATCTACGATTTCACACGATATACCGTACTTTGCTAAAGTTTCCGGTACGAATTTTACAAGGTTATCTGAATCTGTAATAGAAAGCCAAGAATTACGGTATGATGAATCATAGTATATGTAGATGTTCTTAGATTCCTCCGCTTTACATGCGTGGATTGTCGATAGAGACGCTATGAGTAATAAAACTGTAAATAACTTGTACAACTTATTTTGCAGAAGCATATTCATCAATTTTTAAAAGAAAAAAACACTATTAAAGTTTTTCAACGCAAAGCTGAGGATTTTTGAAAGATAGTTTCATAGTTTTCTTTAC
>JAWCKO010000124.1:3153-4225 GCA_038851915.1 Bathyarchaeia archaeon | reverse complement strand
TTCGCCAGGCTCAACTTTCTCAAACATTCTCTCAGGTTCGAATCTAAAGCTTCTACGTATGATATCTTCAATCATTCTATTCATACGTTCGAATTCTTCATATACGTCGAACCACCAGTCTCTCCTGCGTCTTGACCATCTCTCTTCTCCGCCCATAATAACACCTCCAGAATATAGAGAGGAAACTCAGCTATAAACTTAGTTCTAAATTTAGAGCATCCTCCTTATTAAGGAGACTATATTCGAGCCCCAGTCTCCAAAACTGCCTTCTGGATATGGCTTTTTGATCGACTGATAGCCTTTACTAGGAGGATTTAAACGAAATGTTTTCCTAAGCCTCGGAATATCTTTGAAAGACACCTTACCCTTATACAAGGCTTCGGCAAGCTCCTCTATCGAGATGAATCCTAAACGCTTAACATTCTCCTCGTTAAGTCTACCCACTCCCTCTATTTCACCCCTCTTCCTTAAGAGCTCTTTCAACGTTTCCAAGTCTATTACACCGTAGGCTACGTACGGTCTCACCTTCTTTACCATGCTCATATACGGCTCAGCATCAGGTAACACTACGCAGTGATTAGGTTTTCTCAGATTCAACCGTTTAAGAGTTTCGGCAAAATCTTTCCTAGTATTTACAGTTCCTCTAATTCTAACAACGGCTATCAACGTCAAACCTCCTCTAGCGTCTTGGTAGAGCTAACTCGTACGTGCTTTTGAGAGCATCAAAAGTAGCTTTTATAAGGGAAGAATGCGTCCTACTAGAGCCGGAAGTTCTAACCCAACAGTCTTTTACACCAGCCAACCTCAGTAGAATTCTAGTGATGTCGCCAGCTACTAATCCTAAACCCTTAGGCGCAGGTAGAAGAACAACTGAAACACCCCCGCAACTACCTTCAACTTGAAATGGTAGAGAATGGGGAAGGTTACAATTGCACTCCCATGAGCCGCATCCACGTCTAATGATACTCATGTTCAGCTTAGCATCTTTGACAGCCTTTTGAAAAGCTATTCTCCACTGAGTGGCTTTTCCAAAGCCTACACCTAGGTGGCCGTTCATATCTCCCGATGCCAC
>JAWCKO010000124.1:0-3061 GCA_038851915.1 Bathyarchaeia archaeon | reverse complement strand
CTCATGGTTTAGATTTGGAAGAAGAACATCTACTATCTCGGGTTCTCTGATCTTATACCCATTTCTGAAGATCTCTTCAATAGAGGTTATCTTCCCCTCTAGTACTAATCTACCTAGAGTAGTTTTAGGAGTCCAACCTTCTGTACTACTCTTCTCGTATACGCCAGCACCTGTCTCAGACAATTTAAACCCTCCCGTAAACTTTTAGTATCTTATTCTTAACCTCGTTGAAGTGTTCTACAATCGATTCAGCATCCAAACCCTTCTTAAGATAGTTTGAAAACGCTTTCTTATAAAGCTCCGGATTTCCGCTTTTAAGCTTACCAGCATACTCTGCAATGTGTTTACCGGAAACCCTATCATCGCTTGGAAGCATCTCCTCTCCATGGGGAATATCAAGCCCAGCGTCTAAAACACCTTTGAGAGCCGCTGCAATACGGCCTCCCTTAGCAGGCTTAGATATGCCAGCATCAAGCACAGCCACCTTCACACCGATTTTAACACATTTCAGACCAGCTAGTAGACCAGTTAAATAGGCAATAGAAGAGTTGTTACCATGGCCAAGCCAACCGAAGTCTCTCACAACTTCTTTACTATGTGCAGATGCGAGGACATGGTCACCTTCAAGTCTAGCTTCAACAATTTGAACGATGATGTTTTTCGATGTTTTCCTCACTACAAGCCTGGGTAGACCTGAAAGTAGAAGTAACCTTCTACGTCTATAGTCCGTCTTAAATTGAAGCCTTCTCTTTAAAGGAAATTTACGTAGACTCATTTAAATCTCCTTCTAGCCAGGTTATTAACCTCAATATAACGTTTTAAAGACGCTACACTGTCAAAAGACCCGCCTTTAGCCTTAAGATAGAGCTCTCTATAAACCCGCCTAGATATTATTTTTCTATCTCTCAAATACTTGAGGAATCGTCTTAAAACCCTTATTTTAGCAGGCCAGAAGCCCTCGGGGTTTGACCTAGCCTTTAAAGTTCCTTTTCTACTACCGGGACCCCTACGTTTACCCCTACGTGCTCTAGCCCTAGCACGGCTAGTGCCTTTCTCAGGTCTTTTAGATATTATGCCACGTTCTATGAGCCCCTTAATATCCTCCCTTGTCAAAGCGGACGTTACTTCCTCCGACTTCGACGGGTCTATCCAAACCCTATTAACTCCAACTCCAAGTATTTCAGCAGCCATTCTCCTTTGAACACTTATACTCATAGTTTAACCTCCAGTAGGCGGGTTTAACACTCGTATGTGTAATTCCTTAGCCCTCTCCAATATCGCAAGCTTTTTCTTCCTACCAACAGTATGAGCTATACGTGCAGCTTGAGTAGCCGGATCCAATTTATCAAGATCCCCCGGATTATAGACAACTACCTCCCTAAAACCTGACGGATGTAGGTTGCGAACAGCCTTAGGCGTACCATAACCCGATTTAACTCTAGCAGGCCAACCTTTAACCTCAAGCCTCATTTTATTAGAATGGCTCATCGGTGCTCTCCAATTCTCCTTAACCCTAACAAGCCTCCAACTTTCACATCTTACGAAGCCAGGCCTCTTAGCGTCGAGCCTAGCTTTAAGCTTTAAAAGCCTTAATACATTGGTGGAAAGCTTAGGTTTAATTTTCACTAAGGCCTCCTCAGTTTTCTCAGCAACAGCTTCCTCAGATGGTTTTTCTAAGGCTTCTTCAGCCGTCACATCCCCGCCTCCCTATTGTAGATGAAGATTCCATCAAGGAAGATTCTGGGGTCTCTACTGACGACTCTAGTAGCGTTTTCTATGTTTGCCGCCGTCTGCCCAACTTCTTCAATATCGATTCCTTTGACAACTACATCGTCCTGCTCGATTTTAACCTTTACGTTTCCAACGATCTTTGCATATCTCGGTGCGCGTTCACCTATGAAGTTTTCAATAACCACGTAGTCGCCTTTAACCTTAACACTCATTGGAAAGTGTGCATATACTATTTTTAAACGGTATGTAAAGCCCTTTGTAACACCTATCACCATATTCCTTATGTGGGCAGCTATAGTGCCTACTAAGGCTAGCTTATTCCGCCTAGACTTTCCAACAACTTCAACAACTACTTTATCGCCAATATTTCTAATGGTAAGCTGACTCATAGCATGTGAAAAATCCTTACATAGTTCACCCAGCGGACCTTTAACCTTAACCTTTAAACCGTCTATTTCGACGCTAACATCCTCGGGGATTTCAATGACTCTAGAGCTCAAAAATTTAACACCTCCACGTTTTAATAGACGTAGGCTAGAAGCTTCCCACCTGAGTGTTTAGCTTCAGCTTCCCTATGAGACATTACTCCTAAAGGAGTTGAAAGAATTAAGATTCCTATGTTCCGAGATGGGAGAAACATTCGCTTAAACTCATCAAGCTCTTTAAATTTAACGGAATACCTAGGCTTAATAGCTTTACACGCGTTTATACTGCCTAGAAGCTGGACTCTGAATTTCCCGCCTCTTCCATCATCTATGAGTTCAAATTCACCTATATAACCGTGGATCTGCATAACTCTTAAAACATTCCCTATCAGTTTAGAAGCAGGGTAAACTATACATTCCTTATTGCGTCTAGTTTCATTATTAGCGATTATTGCAAGGGCATTTGCAAGAGCATCGTTCATAACCATGATTCATCCCCCTTTAACTGTACTTCTTAAAACCAAGCTTAGGAGCAACCTCTCTGAAACATTGACGACATAGCGAAAGCCCATACTGATGTATAATTGGACCGTATGAGCCACACCTAGAGCAGGGTTTAGAACCTTTACCGAATTTACGTTCTTTCTTAGGCTTCTGTTTACCCATTAAACCACCTCAACACCTAAAGTTTCCTTAACGAATGCTATCGATTCTTCCTTCGTCAACCTATGACTCTTTCCAACTTTACTACGCTTCCATCTTCTTCTAGATACTCTATAGCCTGGTCTTTCAACGTTTACACATACATCCATACCTATTATACCAAGCGCGGGATCGTACGTAATATTGGGTAAGTCTAAGTGGCTTTTTATGCCTATTGAA
This sequence comes from Bathyarchaeia archaeon, assembly GCA_038851915.1. Taxonomy (GTDB): domain Archaea; phylum Thermoproteota; class CALKCG01; order B24; family B24; genus DTBU01. The sequence goes on along the minus strand of JAWCKO010000124.1, from coordinate 23 downwards.
AAGTTTCCATGCTCGCTGAAGCT
>JAWCKO010000123.1:0-4240 GCA_038851915.1 Bathyarchaeia archaeon | reverse complement strand
TACGACGTCACCGTCGACTAATAGTACTGTACCATCATCGCTTCCAACTCTGAAGATGACCGTTTTATCCTCTCTAAGAGTTATATACAGTTTTGCTCTGAAGCCGAAGTGGTCGAACCAATCTTCATAGCTTATCGGGTTGTAGTAGAAGTTTTTAGGAAATCTTGAGGAACCTATTACATCGCCCCATGTGCCGTAGGAGTCTATTATACTGTACCATGTTACATCCCACTCGTCAGCCTCTATCAGAGCCTCTAGAGAACCTGAGTATTGGAAGCCGAAAACTGTTAGAGCAATTCCAGCGATCAGTATAACCAAGCCAACTATGAATACGGTTTTATGCACTATCCCACCGTTAGATAATACTAGACTTTCTTATTAAAAATTTTACCATTTAAGAAAATGCCGAGGAAAAACATAAAAGTAGATCGTGGCGATTTTTATTTTGAGGTTGATCTTTAATGGTAAAGACTATTGAAAAAATTGAGGGGGTTTCACTGCCTGTTGTTGCCGTTTTCAGCATTCTCTTAGCCTTTATAAGCATTGTCTGGATAAGCCTACTCCCATCTGGGCTTTGGCACTTCTACAACCTAGGCATTGTCGCATGCCCCCTGCAACTTACTTCAGCACCCTTCATACTGGTTCTCTTGACAGCGGCTATTGGCAGGGCTGGGTTTTTAAAGAAACTCAGGATGTCTACAGTAGTTTACCTCTACATAGCCGCCATCTCAGTGGCATGGTATACAGACTACGCTGCAACATCCGAATGGTATGCAGGCGTATGGCATAATAGGAGGTTTTACCCAGATGTTACGATGCAGTATGTACCGTGGTATTTAGCTCCTCCAACCGACTACATTGAAAGACTTATAACTGGAGGTCTAATAGACTGGGGTGTATGGGGTATTCCGATCCTCTACTGGACCCTACTGCACGCGGTGTTCTACCTCTTCATGGCTTCAATAATAACGATATTCAGGAGAAACTGGATAGACGTTGAAAAGGTTCCGTTTACACATGTTTTAGCTTCGCACGAAATCTTGAAGTATACACTTAAAGAGGAAGCTACGGCTTCTAAACTCGCTAAACCGTTTATTATAGGTATACTACTAGGGCTAGTCGTTCAAATCCCAATATATATGGCGGTTATGTTCCCCTGGTTTCCAGACGTTTACGGTTGGCGTGTAAACACCTGCGGCCATGGAGGCTACTGGATACCAGTAGGCTCACCTCTATCATCCATCGTAGGGTTGAGCATGATTCAGAAACATCCAGTATTCATAGCCATAGGATATTTAGTGCCTTTATCAACGCTTTTCAGCACTTGGTTTTTCCACCTAGTTTACATAATAGCCGTTCAAATAGCGTTCGTCCTCGGCTACTATACGGGCCTCGACACCATCGGAGGATGCGGCAGGTCTTGGTGTGGAACCGTTACGCCAAACTTCGGAGAGCCTTTTAAGTTTATGGCGCTTAGCTACGTCGGCGGATCCACTGCTTTAACGCTGATCTATCTATTGTTAAACTGGAGATATATTAGGGATACTCTGCTCGCAGCATTGGGTAAAGGACCTCTGAAGGGTCATGAGGGAGAGGAGCCTATAACCTATAGGCAGGCTTATACACTTCTACTGATATCAATAGTGTTGATTATAGTCGTTCTACTAGGATGGGGTATGGGACCTGTAACATCGATAATTCTAATATTCACCGTTTTCATCTTCTGGATCGCTAACACCCGTATTTGGGGTTTGGCCGGTTGTACGCTTCAAGGCGCTGAGCATGGTAATGCCTTCTACAGGCTATTCGTCTGGCCTCAGGCTCCTCAACCGCCTACGATGGAGTACATGGCTTCAGCTTACCTGTCAGAGTGGTTGGTTGACGTGCCTAAGTCTTTCGGAGGAGCTGCATTATCGTTTGCAGCAGGCTATAAGATGGCGAGTTTAACTGGTGTAAGAACTAGAGAGGCGTTTAAAGTAGTGCTGATCGCTGGGATTCTAGGCTATCCAATCGTTATGGCAACTTACGTCTTCATGTGTCACGCATTCGGTCTGGCGAAGCTACCAGTATGGGCTGAAAGCACCTACGATTCTCTCATAGATAGATGTGGCAACCCGGACAATTGGAACGTGAGACCTGGTACTGAGCCATGGTGGCCTAATTTCCTAGCAGGCTTCATCATAGTGGCTCTACTGAGCTGGCTTCACGCGAGGTTTATATGGTTCCCACTTGAACCCATAGGGTTCATACTTGGGACAAGCTACATGTCCATACTATGGGGCGTATGGTTCCCATTCCTAAGAGCTTGGATTCTAAAGACAGTAACCCTAAAGGTGGGCGGCACTAAAGGCTATGAAGAGTTTGGAATCCCAATAGCTGTAGGTTTAATAGCAGGCTACATGGTCGCCGTAGTCATGGGAGGACTTGTAGGGATAACGAGGTTCTTCATACCGTTTTAAGCCCCCCATTTTATTTTCCAATTCCTTAAGGGAAATATTAAAATGCGCTAATACATTATTCTACATGTATGGCTAAGTTAGCTTTAAAAGGCGGTTCAAGAGAAGCTGAGAATCTAAGGAGAATCGTCCCACCATGGCCTATTTACGATGAAGATGACGAGCGGGTCGTAGTGGAAGTCGTACGTAGTAGAAGATGGTGTAGGCTCTACGCGGGCTCCAAGGCTGAGGTTTTTGAGAAAATGTTTGCTGAATACCATCAAGCCAAATATGGGATAGCCGTTGCCAATGGTACTGTTGCTCTCGAGCTTGCCCTTAAAACCGTCGGCGTCGGTATTGGAGATGAGGTTATAGTACCTGCTGTAACGTTTATAGCCACCGCCTCAGCCGTGAGCGAAGTTGGAGCCATACCGATATTCGCCGACATAGACCCTGAAACCGCGGCTATAAGTGCGAAATCGATCGAGAAAAATATAACGGAGAAGACTAAAGCCGTTATAGGTGTTCACTACGCTGGCTACCCGATAAATTTCGACGAGGTACTCCCATTGGTTAAAAGACACGGCTTATTTCTGATAGAGGATTGTGCTCACGCCCACGGATCTGAGTGGGGAGGACGTAAAGTCGGTGCAATTGGTCATATGGGGGGCTTCAGCCTTCAGGAGAGTAAGACTCTAACAGCTGGTGAAGGAGGCATCGTTCTAACGAATAGCGATGAACTTGCCGAGAAGGCTAGGCTTATCCACAACATAGGTAGAGTTCTGGGAAAGCCCGGCTATATGCATTATATTTTGAGTTCAAACTATAGGCTTTCGGAGATTCAAGCAGGGTTGCTTATATCGCAGATGAGGAGGCTTAGAGAGCAGGTTGAACTTAAACATGAGACTGGGGAGTATCTAGCCTCTAAGCTTAGGAAGATAGGTGGAGTTGAACCTCTTAAAAGGGATGGGCGGATTACTAAGAGAGGCTACTACTACTTTGTAATCAGGTATTATCCTGAAGAGTTTCAAAACGTTCCAAAGGAGAGGTTTGTAGCGGCTTTAAACGCTGAAGGAGTACCCGCGGGCGTAGGTTACAGCATGCCTCTATACAAGCAGCCAGCGTTTAAGAAGGAGAACCTTAAAGGAGTATTCCCAGAAGGCTGGAAAGTTCCAAACTATGAGGATTTAAGCCTTCCAGGCGCTGAAGAATACTGTAAAAGGGAGGTAACACTTCCACATCAGATACTTCTCGGTGGAAGAGAGGCGGCAGACCTCGTAGTAGCTGCAATAGAGAAGATAAGGGAAAATGTTGACGAGCTTTTAAGCTAAATACCTTATCTGTCGTTCGTAGTGAGGACCTCTCCATCTCTCTTTTTCTTACAAGGCTTTAAGTCCAGCTAAGACCACCAATAAAACACCAGTGTAAATAATTCCCATACCTAAGATCGGTTCTGACTTATTTTCAGTAACCATGACCTTTCTACTAGTAATTGAATGTTGCGACAGTATCTCCTCCCACTGTTACTGCTAAAGCTCCAGCTCATACTCACCAGCTTTAGCATCAATGTTACACGCCTAGAATTGGTCCCTACCACTACATTTATTTTATTACGAATATTCATATATAGCCTAACACCATCACTGCCAATTGCTTCAAACTATATGTATCCATCTATTGGCGTATGGATCTCAGCCTTAAGTATAAACCCTATATTAGTCTGAGAAATTGCTGCAAACTTCCTATTTCTTCCCGTCATTTACATTTTACTTTCAGATTCTCTGCGGGTTGAGTTGACGTGTTTC
>JAWCKO010000122.1:936-4283 GCA_038851915.1 Bathyarchaeia archaeon | reverse complement strand
GGGGAAATTCAGTCAAGACCAGAGGAGTGAGTACATATGCATGTGCTACGGTGACTATGAGAAGGAGCTAATAGACCTATGCTACCGACTGGATATAAAGCCGCTGTTATACAAGTAGACTTTAAGAACCTTCTCAATATTCTGCCCTCAGCTTAGTTCTCTTAACGACGTGCGTCAACGGATTGTTCAGATTACAACTTTGAAAGGTTGTTTAAAAACCTAGACGTAGATTTAGCTAGGACTCTACTTGGGGAAGGGAAAATTTACTACATGGTATCTGTAGGCTCAGAGCTGCAAAGCCTGGAGAGGGCTCATATTCTTCAGACTTAGAGGGATTTAAGCGTCAACAGACTCCCATGGGAATCTACATTGAGTTAAATCGCTTATCCCACTGTGCCATTCAGCATCGGCTACTGTGAAGTGTACTCTCACGGGTTCATCATAGCGTATTACTTTTATCATCACATGATTCCATCCTTTTCGGAGAATCGTATTAACATAGTTTGAACCGTCACCGCTGTAGTTCGGCCTTAGTGGAATCCTTTGACGGGTTTCATGTATAATCTTGCCGTTTAACCATAGACGCATTCTACTATTATTCGGCACTCCTAAAACGACACTACGCTCTTCAAAAGAATACATATAGTGTCGCAGGTAGATGACCCCAGGCTTGTTTGCAAAAAACGGCTCTATTTCTAGGGCGTTTTCAGGCCAAGACACAGCCTTCCATTTTTCACCAGCTTCCATAAGCGTGGCGTCCTTCTCGGGTGGAAAGGCGAAATCTAGAGAAACTGGTTCTCTGAAGACTTCTGAAACCAGCCAACGGAAGCCTCCTACGAAGTTTAACGGGATACATAGGAGGCTGGGCCTCCCATCTATTGAAACTTCTACCATCCCCCTGTTGACTGTGTTTATATCGTATACTTGCGCAACAATTGAAAAATCAAATTCGGCATTCTCTCTCGGCTCTAAATTGAAGTGGTAAGTCGAGTAGGGGTTTAAACTCCAACCTCCTGGGATGTGTATGGTGAGTCTTCCAGAAATACGTGTTGGTCTGGCGTTTTCTAAGATGACTTTAAACTTGTTTGGAGTGTTCGGGAGTACGGCTGGACCATCTACATATACTACTGATGCTTTCACAGTGGTTAGGTCGAAATCCACCTGGTTTGGTGGAATTCTCCAAAGCCTACCTACATCTTTTAGAGAATCTAGTATAGCATCTTCAGCCCTAGAGAAGTCGTCTTCATCACACAGTCTTACAGGTGAATTTAAAGACTTTAGAACTCGTTCGCCTATTACGCATACCTCCTCTGTAAGCTCTTGCAAGTTCTTAGGCACGTGGATATTCACTATTCCACGGCTTACGAGGACTTGGTCACCTAAAGGCTTAACCCATTCCTCTGGAAGTCTACTCCTACCGTCGATTATACCCCATATCGCTCCCACCGTTGCACCAGTACAATCAGTATCCCATCCGCAGTTTACGGCTTTACACATAGCATCTCCAAAATCCTCCCCGTATAATAGCCCAATGGTTTGAAAGCCTAAGTTTATCGGAGAATACTGAGCTATCGGACTGTAAGCCACTTCCTTAACCTTTTCACGCGCCTCTCGCCAATTCAATCCGTTAAGGTAAGAGTTTAAAGCTGTACGGATGGACTTTGCCGTCATACTGTCCTCCGGGATTGCTGAGAGACCTATCTCCACTAGTTTAACTCTATCGCTTATTAGGAAGGCTGAGGACTCTACAACGGCGTTGAAGACTTCACCGTAGACTGATTCTCCCCCTGCATGGTCGCATATGGCATCCTGATAGGCATACCATGCCGCTATATGCGGAGAGCCAGGTGCTATGCAAGCCCATATTTCTGAGCGTATGGGGCTACCCATACAGTCTTTAAACCAGTTGTTATACCATCCTGAAATAGGTGGATGTAAACCCTTCTTTAGATTTGTCTTATGCAATCCGTATTCATCGTAGTTGTATAGGATGCAGTCGAGCCAGTATTCGGCTAAATCTCTCGCAGTAATATAGATGCCACGGTCTTTAATAGCTTGAAGCCAAACAAGTTGAATCTCAAGGTCATCGTTTGGAATACCACCCTCCACAAGCTTAGGATACCACCAGACGTTGAACATTTCTTCTTGACCGAATATTCGCTCTAGGGGCCCGCCTAATGTTCCCCCGGCGTTTTTACCCATCCAACATCCGTAGACTTTATCGTAGTACGTCTCCCTAGAGAGCTTAACCTTAGACATTAAATCAACCTACGGCCGAAGCTCAATATATGTTTATACGTAGCTTCATTAACTTAAGAAGTTTTAAGAATGAATGCGCGAGAAAGATTTCTAGCTACTGTAGGCTTTCAGAAGGCCGATAGATATCCATACTGGGAGCTTGGAATATGGGGTCAGACATACGATAGGTGGCTTCGCGAGGGCTTAGACGAAGAAGAGCTTAAGGGGGATTGGTTTAGAGGGGAGCCTAAATTCGCCAATCTTGATAGGAGAGACTTCATCCCTTTAAACCTAGGACCGATTCCAGGGTTTGAAGTGAAGACTATTAGTGAAGATTGTAGGTACGTCGTCTTCAGGGATGAGTGGGGACGTATTAGAAGGGCTTTGAAAGAAGGTGAAGCTCACGGCACGAGAGCATCGATGGATACCTACGTAGAATTCTTCTTGAAAGACCGTGAAGACTTCCAAGAGCTTAAGAAGCACTTCGACCCTTACGATCCAAAGAGATATCCTAAGAACTGGGAGGAGTTGAAGAAGAAGTGGAAGGATAGAGATTATCCGTTATATTTAACGGAGAACTGCGGCTTTGGAGGTTTATACTGGAATCTGAGAAATATGATGGGTACTGTGAGATTGTCTATAGCCTTCTACAAGAAGCCGAATCTAGTACATGAAATCCTGGATTTTATCGTTGAATTCTTCGTAAAAGCCACTAAAAAGGCTTTAAGCGAGGTTGAAGTCGATGCATTTATATTCAACGAAGACTTCGCCTGTAAAAGTGGACCGTTGATATCGCCTAGGATTTTCCGGGAATTCTTCCTTCCACGCTACGAGGAAATCATCAAGCACTTAAAAATGCATGGGGTTAAAGTCATCGAATTGGATAGTGATGGAAATACTGAACCTCTAATTCCGTTGATGATTGAAGCTGGGGTAAATGCCCACTGGCCTCTTGAAGCAGCTTCAGGTATGAATCCTGTGAACGTTAGGAGAAAGTATGGTGAAAAGTTGGCATTATACGGGGGGATAGATAAGAGGGCTCTTACAGGTGGGAAGAGAACGATCGAAAGAGAACTGTATAGTAAAATAGTGCCTATGATTGAACTTGG
>JAWCKO010000122.1:0-926 GCA_038851915.1 Bathyarchaeia archaeon | reverse complement strand
TGGAGGATATATTCCGACAGTTGACCATACTGTGCCTCCAGATGTTCCTCTTAAAAACTTTCTTTATTACTTAGAGTTGAAACGTAAAGTTGTTGAAGATGTAAGTTGAGAAAACTTTCTGGGTATGTTTAACGTTGAGATGTGAAAACTTCCATCTGAGAAATTGAAAACCGTCTAATGCATTTAAACGCTTTAAAATCTCATGAACTACATGGAAGTACGGCTGTAGTGTATTTTAGATAGACCGATGTAGATCATACTAGGAAGAGGATAACAGCCTCCTCTAAGGAAGGGTTGGCATTTTACTTTAACCAATAGTGGTTTCTTGGTTATAGATGCTAAACGCCCATTAGATGTTGGAATTGAAAACGATTAAAGTAATTTTTACAGTGTTTGGACTTCCATGATATCTGTATTGTTCTGTGACAAATACATACTACTGTATTCTCTAGAGCCTCAGCTAAAATAGATATTTTCGCAGACCTATTTGGAAAAATTCTAAAAATATTGCTTCAAATTAGAAAATAATCTTATTTATTAGTTTATTTAACTATTCAACCTTTATTACACGCTTATAGAGTTTTTGGTAAATCCTTTAGCATTTCAGATATTCTCTCCAGAGTAGAGAAAAAGATGGTTAAAGCAAAGTGCCCAATGTGCAACGAGCAGGTCGATTTAGGCAATAAACCTGAATCTGAGGCAACTATAGACTGCCCCTACTGCGGTACTACTCTTGTTGTAAGACGTACAGGGCGTAAGTGGATCCTCGAGGTCTTCGAGGAAGAAGAGGAGGAAGAATGGGAAGAAGAGGAGGAAGACTTATTCTAATTGGAGGTGTCTCCCCATGAGCTGTACGGAGAAGAAGGAGGAGAAGAAAGAGGAGAAGAAGAAAAAGAAGTAGTGGGGTTGACCTCTGCCCCACTACA
>JAWCKO010000121.1:757-4296 GCA_038851915.1 Bathyarchaeia archaeon | reverse complement strand
AGGGAGATTACGTAAATGCTTCTAAGGCTATTGGCGAAGGTCATGCTGAGGCTGCTCATGCCTTAGCGGCTTTAAATAGGCTTTTGAAAGGCAGGGCTGCGGCTATTGGCAGAACCAAGCGTTACATGGAGAGGACTTTCGAGAGGCTTAGTGAGCGTATTAGGCAGAGGACTAGGCATATGGAGAAGAATAGAGCTAGAGTCGTCTTGAATAAGCTTGATCAAATTGCTGGGAAGCTTGAGAAGCTTAAGGAGATTCCTAGTGATGAAGAGGCTAGGGAGAGGCTTAGAGAGAGGCTTACTGAGATACAGGGTATGTTGCAGGAGCTTTTAGAAGAGCTTGAAGACTGACAGTTGGGAAAGCTTTAAATAAATTTTTTCCCTATTCTTTTAGGGTATGGGTTTTCTGAGGCTTCTGCCAGTTCTACCTATCGCCGTTATTTTTGCTTTGGCCGCCTCAGGTGTTTATTCAGAGGCTTATGTTTACCGTGTTGACTCTATGAATTTTACGGTTTACTTTGACGGATTTGTCGATGTGAAGGTTAAGCTTAGCGTGAATGAGACTTACCTGTTTTTTACCGTTGTCTTGCCTGGTTCCCCTTTTGCGAATATTATGGTTTACGATTCTTCGGGTACGCCTTTGGATTTCAACGTTGAGGAGTGCAATGTTACGGTTTACAGTTTCGGTGAAAACTTAGTGTATATTGAGTATGAGACGCTTAATTTGACTTATAAGGAGGGTGTCCTATGGACTTTTAAGGTTGAAGCCCCAGTGGACTTCTACGTTATTCTGCCCTACAATGCTTCGATAACGGGTTTCTCGGATGTCCCGCTTGAGGTTTCGATTCTCAAAGACGGTAGGATTTTGCTAAAAATGCCTAGGGGCTTACAGTATGTGAGCTACGTCATACCTCCAGGTGTAGCCGAGTTTAGGTTGAAGGCTTTAAACGCTATTTCCAAAGCCAGAAGTGCCATTGAGGATGCTAAAGCCGAGGGTAGGACTGAAGGCTTAGAGGGGGCTGAAAGTCTACTAGCTGAGGCTGAGAGCCTGTTCGACCAGGGGGATTACCGTGGTGCTGAGGATAGGGCTAATCTGGCTTATGAGTTAGCTTTGAATGCTAAGAAGCCTCTAATGGTGTTTGACCTAGGCTACGTACCCTACATTGTCGTTGCGGCTGTTTTAGCTGTTGCGGCTGTTTTGTTTTTGAGGTTTAAACGTGGGGGTGTTGCTAGGCTTTTCCGTGAAAACCCTTGGCTTGACGAAGATGAGAAGAACGTTTTAAAGGTTGTATGGGTTAAAGGCGGCGGTGCCTTCGAGTCCGACATAAGGGAGGCTTTAGACCTCCCCAAGACGACGGTCTGGAGAATTATTAAAAAGCTTGAAGAAAATGGCCTTGTCAAAGTCGAGAAGATCCGCGGGGAAAACTACGTTAAACTATCCAAGCGTTAAATGGCTTAAATTACGTATGGTAGTTTTTATGGAATTCACACGACACCTGTTGGATCTTCACTTAAATTTATGAAAAATGTGAAATCTAACTTTGCGTTTTTTTCCCAGCCTTTATAAGTTAAAGCCTACTCAATAGGTTTTTTCTGTATGGATTTTAAGATGAGATTGTCTAGTTCTCTTGTAAAAGCTTAATTAAACCGTTAAGGTTAAATTATGATGTTCTTGAGCGGTATGTTAATTGACGGCGGTGGAAGGCGTGTCTACTAAGTTGAAGACGCCAGTACTTCAATTGCTTAGAGAGGATGAGGAATTTAGATATGCTGTCTCAGGTTTGATTGGGTTAGAGGATTTGAGGTCCTCTACGAAGTCTTTGATGGATGCCGTAGACAGGCTGACCGAGCATGTAGATAAGTTGGCTGAAGCACAGAAGCTTACAGAAGATAGACTGAACATACTCACAGAACGCGTAGATAGATTAGCTGAACGCGTAGATAAGTTGGCTGAAGCACAGAAGCTTACAGAAGATAGACTGAACATACTCACAGAACGCGTAGATAGATTAGCTGAGGCTCAGTTGCGTACGGAAGATCATTTAAAGCGATTAGAGATTGCGGTTTCAAACTTGGCTAGAGAGGTTGGTAGACTTTCTGATGTTGTTGGATTTGGGCTGGAGGATGTTGCTAAGGTTGTTGTACCTGGCTGGTTGTACAGGCATGAGAGTATAGAGGTTGAGTTGGACCGTAGGTTTATGTATATTGATGGCGAATTGGTTGAAGTGAATCTTTATGGTGATGGGAGAAGGGATGGTGAAGAGGTGATTGTCGTAGGTGAGTGTAAATCTAGGATTTACGATAGAGAGGTTAGGGAGTTTGCCGAGAAGCTGGAGAAGCTTGTTAAGGCTTTTCAAGGTAGGAGCATGTATACGTTTATGTTCGGCTTCCTAGTACATCCTTCAGCTGATGGGGAGGCGAGGAAGAGGGGGATAACGCTTATAGCTTCTTACATGCGTTAGTAGCCTCTTGCAAAGAAGTAACTGGTACTGCGTTAGCCCATCTTCGTAAATCTCATAGAGCTCTCTCATAATTCTAGTTGTACGGCTACTCAAAAATCGGGTATTCAGTTGAATTTGCCGACTATGGCTATACTTGTGGTTCTTCTACTTCCCTCCCTAGTATTAACCGATAATATGGTCAACATGGGGCTTCTACTATACTTCTCTTAGACTGTTTACACACGTTTAATTAGTTTTTTAACTTTCTCCTTTATCTGAGAGGCTATGGGGAAAGACGTAGGTGCCTTTGAATGTAGTAAGATTTAATAATACTGATATTACAGAATAGTATTAGATGAAAAGAATATCCATAACTATTCCAGATGAGCTTGCAGAGGCTTTAGATAAAGCTACTAAGTTAGACCCCCTGAAGCCTCCGAGGTCTAGGATTGTGTCAGAAGCTCTGATGAGATATTTAGCTTTAAAGTATCCTAGTCTTCTCGGGAGGAGACCACTTAAAGGTCCGACTGTCGTAGCTGCTTTGAAGATTGTTGGGCCTCGGGCACCTTCTCCAACGCTTAGGAGGACTAGGCTACAGACTCCGAGGTGGATTAGGGTTGAGGGTTAGCTATCCCTATGTCGAGGATGGTTACGACTCTAGGGGTAGGAAGCTACCAGCCATACCATTGCTTTGGCTTGAGCTCTTGACTGATAACGGTAGACTTCGTGGCCCATGCTTGATCGACACCAGTTTCGACGGAGCACTTTACGCTAATGATGAGCTTGCATTGCTTCTCGAAGGCATTAAACCGGCTGAATATGAGCTGCTCTACGCGGTTGGAGGGCGTGAAATCGAGTGTGAAGTATTTAAAGTCAAGGGCTTTTTGGTCTCAGAGTCCGGAGCCCCTGTATTAAAGCTGGATGAGCTAAAAGTGCTTGTTCCCATGCTTCCTGAGGACTTGCCCTACGAAGTCATAGCTGGTAGGGATCTCCTCAATAGGCTTGCTTTAAAGCTTAACGGATACACAGTTGAAGTTCTTTAGCTTGAAAGCATTGCCGTATCCAATACTGTCTGTAAGTCTGAGGGAGAAGTGAGAAA
>JAWCKO010000121.1:0-747 GCA_038851915.1 Bathyarchaeia archaeon | reverse complement strand
GTGAGAAATCGATTTATTGGTTTTGAGGAGGCTGCCGGTTGGGGGTTTTAATGCGCTTCATAGATTCAAACGTTTGGACTTTAGAAAACTTAAAGTCGTAATGTGTCCTCGGTTAATGGGTCTCTGAAAGCTATGTGAAAGTTTCGCCACGATATCTCTTTTAGCTTTAAGAGGTCTTCATCATGGGTGTGTATAATTGGCACCATATTTATCAGGTAGTTGGCTACTATTAGGGCGTTTCTTCCACCAAGTTTATGTTTGACAGCTAGATTGAGGGCTAAAGCTGAGACTTTCTTCGTCTGGCTGAAAAATCTGATGTATGGGTGCATCAGTATCATTCTGAGCCTTCTCCGCGCTTCTTCGGGAAGCCATTTCTGACCATAGACAAGCGTATGGTAAGTCTCGTGGAGAACAGTAGGGTTTACAGCCACATTCTTCTCCGCCGATAACTCGGTTAGAAAGTATTTAAGCTTCAGGTTTTCAGGATAAGCAGGATCGAGGGCATAGCATAGAATGTTCGTGTCGAGTCCTATTAGCATACCGTTTACGACCTCCAAATGGCCTTCATCTTAGACGGGGGCCAATTTTCAGGTGTGCCTGTCCTCTGCGGTTCGGAAAGTATTACTCTTCGAAATTCGTCTAGGAAGCTTTTTGGCTTGCCTGGCAGTATGAGGTAACCGTTGGAGGTTTTCTTGAGAGTTACAACATTGCCGATCTGTTCGCGAATGTTCTGAGGTATGTACAACC
>JAWCKO010000120.1:3326-4297 GCA_038851915.1 Bathyarchaeia archaeon | reverse complement strand
TCAGGTTTGAAGGCTTCAACTATTTTAAGAAGCCTCTTAAACGCCTTCGTATTCAGGTAGTTTAAGCTTAAAGTTGATACGTACTTGCCCGTGTAGAGACAGGGTATTACAACTGCTGAGCCGCTTCTGGGCTTACATGTTTTAACAAGCGTTTCGAGAAGTAGCTTCGTCGTACGGCATTCCCTACCGTGTAGTCCTCCGATGAACAATCTTAGAGGTCTAGAAGGGCTCCCCATACTCTTGTAGATTTTCAAGAAGACCACCTGTCCATACTCTGTGGACTACGTGTTTTCAAACGGTCTCCTATAAATTTTAAAGTCCTGAGAATATATTACTTAAGGCTGGGGCTTAACTTGATAATCGTAGCAGTTGACGGCGGTAAGACGAAGACGTCGTGCGTAGTTTTTAATGAAGATGGTGAAGTCATATCTACGTCTTCATCTGGACCTAGCGGACTCCTACTTCCAAGCGATATTGTTAAGAAGAACCTATGGACTGCAGTATCAAGCTCCCTCTCTAAAGCCGGATTACGTATTGAGGACGTAGACGTCCTATCCATAGGATTAGCAGACATAGACACAAAACACGATGTTGAAAGAGCCTCTCTTATGGTTAAAGAGCTTCCGATACCCCGCTCCGTAACCACTGTTGTTGAGCATGATGCAGTCGTAGCCTACTACGCTGTAACATATGGGGTTCCTGGAGTAGCAGTCATAGCTGGGACGGGTAGCATAGCCTTCGGCATGAATAAGTATGGTGAGAGAGCCAGGTCTGGAGGTTGGAATTGGCTTTTCGGAGATGAAGGTAGCGGCTATTGGATAGCTAGAGAAGCTCTTCAAGCTGCAGCTAGGTCGTTTGACGGACGTGGGTCTAAAACAGTTCTCGTCGACGTTTTCTTGGAGCATTTTAAGATAAGCGACCCGCTTGATATGCTTGAAGCCGTCTATCGGAGCATGGGAGGCGACCCGTTG
>JAWCKO010000120.1:0-3233 GCA_038851915.1 Bathyarchaeia archaeon | reverse complement strand
TACTCTACTGCTTTAAAGCTCGGCATGGTTGATGAACCTATGGTTGTTGGAACTGTTGGAAGTGTCTTTAAGTCTAAAATTGTTGAAGACGTCTTCTACAGTTGGCTTAAACGTAGGCTTAGGAGAGCAGATTTTAAACCGCCTCTCGTAGGGTTTCAGCCGATAGTAGGTTCTGCTGTAATCGGTTTTAGAAAGCTTGGTTTTGAAAAAATCGAAGAGAAGGTTGAAAATCTCAAGAGAAACTTGAAAGCTTAACGGCTGCCTTGCTCTTCTAGAACCATCCGAGTGTTCCATCCTTTCTAACTCTGTCTAAACTCCACTTGAAAGTCTTATAGCCTATTGGGAGAAGCAGTACGCCGAAAACAGCTCCCTTTAGAAACTCTAGTTGAATTGTCGGGTCTAGTATGGATGCGGCTTTAAGCATAGATAGACGCCACAAGTGGTAGACCCATGTTTGAGGTAGGAACCATGAGACTGTGGAGATGCCCGGTATGAAGCTGTCTAGGAATTGAACTGGGAAGGATATGCCTGCGAGGAGTTGTTGTAGGACGTTTATAGTCCATGTTACTGGGTCTGTAGACTTCGTGACTAGTCTGAAGCCTGTGCTCACCATAGATAGGCCTAGCAGTATCATAGCGGATATTACAAATGATAGGAATGTTGAAAGCCAGTCTATTCGAAGTTTTACTCCGAATAATAGTATTCCAACTATTATTTGAGGTATGAACGTTGCAACTGAGAAAATGTATGGCCAGGCTATTCGTCCTACGACGAAAACTGGCACTGGTATACCTGTCATTATTATGGTTTCTAAACTCCAGGGGTTGAGGTGTCTCTCCAGTGCTTGAGATATCGGCATGACGAGGTTTCCTATGACTAATCCAACCACTAGGAAAGATATGTAGTCTGTTTCATACTCTGGGACTGGTCTGTTTCTGTATATGGCGTTGATAGACCAGCTTAAAATCCCAATGGCTATTGTTATCAGTTGAGTCGTTACTTGCGTCTTGTAGGTTTTCCATCCTCTGAAGTCTCTCTCCGCGAAAGCTAAAATCTGCCTTATACTTGTGGCTAAATCTATTCTACGCATTTTCTCACCTTTTAACCAATTTTATGAATATTTCCTCTAAGCTTGGCTCGTATGTTTCAATGTCTCTAACGTTTAAACAGTGTTTAGATATGAGGTTCATCATATCTAGAACCTTAAAGTTTTCATCCGTCTCGACCACTATTCTACTAGGTGAGCCGAACTCTAGACTCACGCTTTTAACCCCGTTTAAGCTTTCAAACTCACCTATGATGTTCTTCAGCTTTCCATCAGATTCCTCGTCTAAAATCAAGCGGTAGTGTTTCTCAGGGCTTACGTACTTCCTCAGGTTTTCAGGGGTATTGCACGCTATGATTTCACCTCTGTTTATTATGGCTACTCTATCGCATATGGATTGAGCCTCCCACATGTTGTGCGTAGATAGGAATATTGTCTTCCCCTCGGATTTAGCCAGCCTCTTCAACATTTGTCTAAACTCTGTAGCAGCCGTCGGGTCTAGCCCAGCCGTAGGCTCGTCGAAGAGTAGAATGGGTACGTCTAAGAGTAGGGCTCTGCATATTTGGAGTTTACGAGCCATACCTGTGGATAGGCGTTGATACATATCGTTGGATCTGTCCTTCAAACCCATAAGCTCCAACAGCTCTTCAATACGCTTTTTAGCGTAGCTCTTAGGAAGCCCGTATAGAATCGCGTAGAATTCCAAGTTGCTTTTAAGGTTTAGCCTCCACTCAAAACCCCTATGTTGCTCGCCTAAGACGGCTTGTAGGTTTCTCAAAACCTGAGTCGGCTGTTTTACAACGTCGTAGCCGTTTACATAGGCTTCTCCACCGTCTGGTAAGACTAGAGTGCATAGAATCTTTATGAGCGTTGTTTTCCCAGCTCCATTCGGCCCTAGGAGTCCGAAGACTTCTCCACGGTAAACTTTAAGGTTAACCTTATTCAGTGCTTGGATAAACCCTTTCTTCCGGGTGAATAGTTCTCTAAAACCTCCGACTCTACCCCAGTACTCCCAATGTCTTCCGCCGGAGACACTTCTAAGACTGATGGGGTATCGCTTGACGAGGTCTAAGGTCTCTATAGCTATCTCAGTCATTTACCTACATAGATAAAATAGCTTACTCTGGTTTAAATTTATCCCCTTCGATCTAATGTAGTAGACGGGGAATACCTTCCGGTGTAAGGCTCTCCTCTGCTAAGGTTTGAACTGTATGTTCCCACCTAGACTTTAAACTTTGCTTGTCTTTCGCTATTCAACTAGGGAAAATCATGTTTTATCTGTTTAAATCATAGTAGTGAAGTTTTAAAGTTTATTTTTCCATTTCGAGAGCTCTATCTATTCATGTCTATTGATATTTAGAGTTGAGAACACTTAATGATTTCAATTTTTTAAAGTAGATGGCCTAACGTATTTGAATATAGGAGTAAAATGTTTACGCTTTAACTAACGGTTTCTCTACAAGATTACGGTAGGTTTTAAAATTTTAGATTCTTACATAAGCAATCTATGATTACTCTAAAGAAAAATTTTATATAAAACATCTTCATTTCATTCAAATGATAAAAATGGCTGCTGAATCTACGAAAGCCACTTTAAAATCTGGTGTTAAAGTATACTATCAAGGAAGATGGGTTGATGTCTCTGAAGTTGTAAGTGTAAAACACGCTAAGGTTAAATTGAAACAGGCAAGAGTTGAATTAGCACGCCGTATAATAAAAGAACTTCTGAAAACACCTAGAAACTGCGTTAGAAGGTCTGTACTGATTAGGCTTAGCAGAGAAGTGGCGGGTGAAATGGGTCTCAAAAGGCTTGGCTATAGGTTTCTAATAACACAGGGTATAATCGGACGGCCGGCAGGCTCTAAACTCTACTATCTTACTGAGAAAGCTAAAGAACTATATCCAGACCTCTTTCCAAGTTGAAGTGGAAAGAGCCTCCAACCCCATTCTCTATTTTTTCCAAGCCTTTTAAGTGTGGATATCATTGCATGTTCTAGTCTTCTAAAATCCATATGGTGAAAATAAAGAAGAAGGTTTACACACTATTGGAGGGCTGTACGTATTCTCTCGTAGAGTTCTTCCTTACCTGGGACGGTTGTTACAAAGGCTATTTTACCGTTTATAGCTATTATAGGTATTAGGCTTCGCATGACTTGAGGTCCAAGACCCATTTCAACAACCCTCTTCT
>JAWCKO010000119.1:4000-4330 GCA_038851915.1 Bathyarchaeia archaeon | reverse complement strand
AGAAGTCTAGAGTATAATACCTATTAATCTTTACAGTTCAGAGAGTAGCTAAGTTAAATTCGATGATTATGAAGATGCGGGGTCAAGGTCTTAAACGTCTTACACTATAAAGGACTTTTCTCACTAGATTAGGTGAGTATGCGAAAAAGACCTTGGAGATACTCACCTTATGTTGAACTGCCAAAATAAGAGCGATTCTCCAGCTTTCCAGAACTACACAATACCCACTAAGCTATAGCTTCGAAATTCTAGGAAGAACCATTCTAACCACCTAAAAATTAAGTGGACCGGGCGGGATTTGAACCCGCGACCACCCGGGTGCAAACCGGG
>JAWCKO010000119.1:1140-3926 GCA_038851915.1 Bathyarchaeia archaeon | reverse complement strand
GTGCTGCTTAAATAGTGCTTTCCTTACTGTCTCTGTTTGAATCGAGACCTTGTTTACGGGTAGATTTCTGTAGATTTGTTTTATTAAATTTTTAGGTTGGCTTTTGACGTTGACAATCTTCTTCTCGTTGAGCTGTTTTTCAGCGTATTCTAAGGTTAAATTGGTCTTATTAAATCCATAGATATGGAGGTATTATTGGAGGAAATCTTATAAACCACGTTGAAATCCTACGCAAGCTAGAAGGAGGAGGTGGCTGTGAAGATCAACAGTATAGTGAAGTATTTGGTTGCCTTTGAATTTCACGTTTTAACAGTTAGCGGATTGACGGCTCCTATTTTCGCAATATTCGTCGCTAATGGCATTGTAGGCGGTTCAATAGGTGTTGTAGGGTTTGCTTCAGCAGTCTACATGGCTTCCTTCTCAGTAGCAAGACTTGTTTCAGCCTACTACGTAGACAGAAAGTTTAGTGAAAGGCAGAGGATAGCTCTCTCAGCAGTAGGGACGGTTCTAATAGGCTTATGTTATCTTCGCTAGACTACCAAGGCACATCTACCTGCTCCAGATTGTAAATGCCGTCGGAGTGGCTCTTCGATACTCTCCGTTCATGAGCCTATTCACAAGATACATAGATAGGGGTCAAGAGTCGTTTGAATGGGGTATAAACGGAGCGGTGACGAGCATAGGACAGGCATTAACCGCCGCCGTGGGCGGGGTACTGGTTGAAAAATACGGCTTTAAAACAGTCTTCATCGTTGTAGGCATCTTCGTCTTAATAGGCCTCATCTACCCCTACATGATCTACAAAGAGGTCGGAAAATCGAAGACAACATAGGATAGAGTATATAGCAGTTGGCCTGCCTTTTCCAAGCAGATGAAACCTCTACGCTTTTGTAAAGTGTTCCCATCCTTTGGCTGCGATTTTCTCACCGTCAATAGTGTAGACCCCGCTACCCTCTTCTACGGTGCCTATCTTGTAGAGCATGCCGCCTACGTTTTTCACGGTTTTTACGGCTTCGGTCCACATCTCCGGCTTGACGGCCAGAAGCAACTCGTATTCCTCGCCTCCTCCGTATAAGACGAGTTGCTCAACGTCCAATCCATGTATCTTCGAAAACCCTTCAGCTTCAGAGGCTACTGGAATGCTTTCTACAACTATCTTCACACCGTTGAGCTCGGCTAGTTGGTTTAAGCTTACGGCTAAACCGTCGCTTATATCCATAGAGGCTGATACTGCTCCAGAGCCCGCTAAAGCCAAGCCCTCTCTAAGCCTAGCCACAGGCCTATAAAGCGATTCAACAGCTTTACTCTCTATATCTTCTGGTGCTTCAAACCCTTCCAAGAGTATTTTGAAGCCTACGGAGGTAAGGCCTAGTGTCCCAGTCGTAGCTATTACGTCTCCTGGTTTAGCCCCTCTCCGAGAGAGCAGCTTACCACGGTGCGTTAAACCTACTATGAAACCCGCCAGTGTAACTTCACTGCTTTCGCTTAAATCTCCACCGAGCAGGTAAGTGCCGTATTCCACGGTGGCATCTCCAAGACCTTTAACAAGCTCTCTAAACGACTCCAGAGGGAAATCCGACGGCAAACCTATGCTGAATAAAACGCCTAGAGGCCTAGCACCCTTAGCGGCAATATCTGAAATATTGGCTACTACAGCCTTCCAACCAGCTGAATACCAGCTCATACCTGGCAGTAGGTCTGACTTTTTAACCCAAATGTCTGTATGCGCAACCAAGACAAGCCCTTCACCTATATCCTTGGCGACCGCATCATCCAAACCTGCACCTAGAAGCTCCTCCGGGTCTACTCTAGCAAGCTCCCATATCTGTTTTATAAGCTGTCTTTCACCTAAATCGGAAACCTTCAAAAAACGGCAGCCCCCAAAAGCTACTTTAAGACACGCTTCATGTAGAAGTCTAGGAAGGCGTCGCTATCAACGTCGACACATACGTTTGCATTGGACTCTCCGTCTACTGGCACTGTAAACCCTCTGGTGTATTCTCCTCGGACTTCCACGGATATACGCATAGGCTTAACTGAGACGAAGCTATCGTTAAAACTCACGGCTACAGCCAGAGGGTCGTGAAGTATTGGATTTCTAGATCTAGTGTAGTTCATCCAAGCATCCATCATTTTAGATACAAACCTAACCTCGGAAAGATTCGAAGATTTAAACAGTTCAACCTGCTTATCGTTCATAACACACTTCAAAGTCACGTCTAATCCAACCATCGTCAATGGAATACCTGATTCAAACACTATTCTCGCCGCCTCAGGGTCTCTACGGATATTGTACTCGGCTATTTGCCTGGAGAAGTATCCACCCATCATGACAAGCCTAGCCTTATCGGCTATCCAAGGGTTTGAAGCTAAGGCTAAAGCTATATTGGTTAAAGGACCTACGCTTACTATTACGGTTTCACCCTTAGACTCTTCAACAAATGACGCTATGAAGTCTGCTACGCTCATTCTATAGCTACGCCACCTGTCTAAAAGCCTATCCTCCCAACCTTCAAGTGCAACAGCCTGATTGGGCTTGTCAGTTGGCATACTCTCAAACAGCGGCTTGGAAGCACCAGGCTTCACAGGAACATCTTGCACACCCATCTCCTCCATTATCCGGAGAGCCAACATAGCCCTCGTCTCCACGTCTCCACAGACCGTTGAAACGGCTTTAACCTTAAGCTCTGGAGATTTCAAAGCGAGTAGAAGCGCCAATGCGTCGTCGATGTCGTCACCTATATCCGTGTCGAAAACAACATTCAACATACTACTTCAAAAGTAAA
>JAWCKO010000119.1:0-1109 GCA_038851915.1 Bathyarchaeia archaeon | reverse complement strand
TTGAGAACGCTGCGTCTGTAGAGCAACTGTAACTAATGACGACCTTTTGAAGGGACTAGAGTAGGTGGTGGAAAATATTTTTAATGGAGACGACTTAACTGTTCCTGATGTACATACTAGGGTTGGATGTAGGTACGACTGGATGTAAAGCCGTCTTGTTTAACGTAGATGGCCGTTTAGTCGCTCAATCGTATAGAGAGTATCCCCTGTACCATCCAAAGCCCAGTTGGTCTGAAGAAGAGCCTTTAGAAGTATGGCGTGGAGTTGTTGAAGCCATAAAAGAGGCTGTAGCTAGATCTAGGGTTAAAACGGATGAAATAGAAGCGTTGAGCGTTTCAGCTCAAGGGGAGGCTTTCACGCCTTTAGATAGGGAGCTTAACCCGCTGTACCGTTGTATAACCACGTGGGATGATAGAGCCGTTAAACAGCATGATGAATTTCTCAAGCTCATAGGGAGAGAAGAACTCTTCAACATAACTGGACATCCTTCTTCACCCGTCTATACGCTTTTTAAACTCATCTGGTTTAAAGAGAATATGCCTGAAATCTACCAGAAGACTTGGAAGTTCCTCCTATGGGAAGACTACGTAAACATGCTCCTCTGCGGAGCCCCAGCCATAGATTACTCGCTGGCTTCTAGAACTATGATTTTCGACATTAGACGGCTCAATTGGAGCCGTGAAATACTTGAACTCTCAGGTTTAGATGAAGGTAAGCTTCCAGAGCCATACCCGTCTGGTAAAGCCGTAGGAGAAGTATCCCGAAAAGCCTCAGAAGAAACTGGACTCGCCGAAGGTACACTGGTAGTCACGGGTGGACATGACCAGGCATGCGGAACATTAGGTGTAGGCGCTGTAAACCCTGGAGCAACATACGTGGCGACCGGTACCGTTGAAAGCATAGTAGCACCTTTATATACGCCTCTGCTTAGCAGAGAGATTATACCGATGGGGTTTGCAAGCTACTGCCATGTGGCTTCAAACCGCTACTTAATCCTTGGAGCAAACCCGACGGCTGGATTACTCTTAAGATGGTTTAGAGACATGTTTGGAGAAAAATACGTTGAAGAGGCTTCAAGGAGAGGAGTTAGCGTCTACGACCTTATGATG
>JAWCKO010000118.1:0-4362 GCA_038851915.1 Bathyarchaeia archaeon | reverse complement strand
AAGATGAGAGAGCCTGTAGAACAAAACTAGCCGTAGAAGTTAAAGCTGACCGTATACTTAAAAACTGGAGATGGGGATGGCATAGAGTAACATTCTACGGAAATTGGCTGAATGAACTTAGAAGTCTAGCTAAGCTGATGGGCTTTAAAGTATACGAGGAGGATAGGTAAGCTTATCGTCTCCTAATAAAGTATACTATTAATGCGACGGTAGCCACAGCTATTACTACCCCTATAGCTATGGGAATTACTGGGAATGGTCTCTCGATTTTAACCCCTCCCATGTTAAATACTCTGTTTAGGATGAATTCGCATATTAAAATAGCCCGTGTATTAGAATCGACATCTCCACCGGTCATACAGATCTTGACGATAGCTCCCTTACCGACTTTTATTAGAACTGGTTCTGCGTAGAGTCCGTCATCTGATAGTCCATAGATTTCACAGTCAAAGGTTTCAGCAATTGAAGCATAAGTAGGTCTATCTGTTCTATAGCTTTCAAAAACTCGGCATGATTTTACGTCCGAGCTCCGTGGGTTTCACCTCCGTATTATCAGCAAACGCTGTAACAGTTATCATACCGAAGACGATATTTTCAATGTAGGGCTGGTGTACATTAGTATAATTGGAAAACCCGACGTAGTAGAACTCCCAATCGCCAGTCCATATGAGTGTTCCACCTGCTTCAATCCATAATTGTATTGGGGAATCCGGTGCACCAGTCCAAATTGTATCTGGGGCTACATCCATGGACATTAATATGATTGTATTGGGCGCGTCTTCAAGATGTGAAACGATTTCGGCGAGCCGTTTAGCATCTACGGTTTCACATGATATACCGTACTTTGCTAGAGTTTCTGGCACGAATTTAACGATTGTATCTGAATCTGTAATTGAGAGCCATGAATTACGGTATGATGAATCATAGTATATGTAAATGTTCTTAGATTCCTCCGCTTCACATATATGGATTAACGATAGAAGTGCTATAAACATTAAAACAGTAGACATTTTGTAAAACTTGTTTTGTAAATACATCTTCCTCAATCTTCCATCAAGAAAAAATACTATTAAAGTTTTTCCACGTAAAGCCGAGGATTTTGGAAAGATAGTTTCATAGTTTTCTTTACAACGAACGATCCTTCAGAAAACATCTATAATGTGTTGACAGACTCTTATCTTGAAAGCTTTTAAATTCCTACAAGTCTTACTGAGTAATGGAGAGGATTAACGATGCATTTTGGAAGAGTAATACCCGTGGTCAGACCTCAAGAGTTGAAGGAGAATTTCCCAGACTTTTCCGGTGGTGTTGGAACCCCTTACATAGTATTCAACAGCTCAACTGGTGAAAAGTGGCTTCTATTCACCGGGTGGAGAGACCCGGTCGGCTTGAAACGTGAGGGGGCTGTCGCACCTATGGAGAGGGATTTAACTGTGAACGTCAGTAGAATTAAGAAGATTCTACCGTCTGGAATGATCCCTGGAACCTATACGATGAATGCTGTTAGAGGCTTGTATAACCCTGTGAGAGAAGAATTCATAGTGACTGTTACTCAGGATAGTGAAGCATACGTATTCTGGTTCGACTCCAACTGGAATAGGTTGGGCTTTAAGCGGATTCTGGAAGGCGTAGGAGATCATGGTATTCCATTTAAACCCATGGGAGCTTACGGTTACCTACATGACGCTGTAGCTGTAATTCCATCCGGGGAGAAGATAAAGCTACTATCTATTAGAAATGTAGATGATTTTGAGAATATAAGGGTAGAAGATTATGGAATAGCTGCTTGGCATGGTGGTGGAAACGACGTTTTAGACTTGCTTTTAATGCCTCGAATATCTGTAATAACAGAGTCTGATGAATTTGGAAAATGGGTTTTAAAGATGTTCATGGGACCACCTCTCAGCGATGTTAAAGGTCTCGACCCGAAGAGTGGAATACCTGTTATAGGCTTATTGGAGGGGGATATTCTGCCAAACCTTATGGTTGATGACGTGTTTACACAGATTGGGCATCCCCATTATACGACTGAGCCGGATGGATACCCCAAGATACTGTTCTCGTCCTTTAGAGATACATGGTCAACTAGGAGAGATACTGGAAGAGAAGGATATGTCCATGAGATTTACGCGGTTTACGTAGATCATTCTATATTTGACCCGAGAAGTTACGGAGTTCTCAAAGATAGAGTTTTCGTACAAACCCAAAGAGAACTACCAGGGAAATGGTATTGGACTGGGTCTGCGAAAAAAGCTCTACTGATCTATAGTGGAGCTGAGCATGATAAGGTTTCAGTAGAGATATTTGAAGCTGCTTCGTTAATAAACCCGGAAGACTACGTAGTCATACGTCTGGAAACACCTGGAGGTTGCGGTAAAATAGCGTTAGATGCACCGGGACCTTTCATCAGAGTAAATTCAATAAAACCAGCTAAAGGCTCCCTATGGCTCATATTGAACTACTAATTTTTAATCCCTGAGGAGTTTCTCAACGTTTCAACAATCGTTGAAGCTTAGGTATACCAGTACGAGAGGATTTCGAAGGTGTTTAAACGGTGCAGGGATCAACCCACTTAGTCATAGGCGTGTTTATTCAAAAGATTTTAAGGAAAGCCGAACCAGTTTCTCTACGGTATTTTCTCACAGCTTTTTTAGCTTTTATATCACACGGCTTCTTAGATAGATTGGCGAGATTTACCTATCATCCGTCTACGCTGCTTTTCGAAGACCCATTCTGGACGGTTTACCATCTAGCAATTGTTCTCCTAAGCGTTTTCATCGTTGTTAAATACTGGGAGGAATATAAGATTGGAATGGGCTTCTCAATGCTTCCAGATTTAGACTGGGTTATCATACACGCATCGAGTTTCTTTTCCTTCCAAATCTCCTTCTGGAGCGGGCCGGTCATCCATAACCTCCTCAACTTTTTAGACTTCCTACCTCCATTTAAATATCTCAATTCTCTTCCAGACTTAAGCTTGAGAAGGGAGGGGGTAATTTTAGAATGTGGAATGTTATCGATACTTGTTTTTCTCACACATATCCTTGATCGAAAGACGAAGAATGATGTAAGAATGAGGGGTAAAACCAGTATTATAGGACAACATTATAAGGTGGATGAGTAATCCTGTTAATACATCGTATTGGTAAAATGATTTAGAATGTAGAAGTTGTTGAGGATGGGATGTTGAACCATTTTAAAAGACCAAGCTTGTCTTGGAGGGAGAACTTTCTAAGAGCAATAGAGTTTAAAAGACCCGAATTTATACCGTGTAGAGTAAGCATATCTTGGCCTATATGGAATATGTACAGGGAGAAACTGGAGGATTTGGCTTCAGCCCATCCATTGATCTTGAAGGAGGTGTTCTTATACCATGGAGCCAGGTTTATGATGGTTTAGAGAAGGCTAGGGAGGCAGATGAGCCTTTGGTAGGAGGTATGCCTCACGGTTTCTTCTTCCAAAGACTCTACTATCTTAGGGGTTTTACAAACCTCATGAGGGATTTCATACGTAAGCCTACTCAACTTTACGAGCTTATAGATATGCTAACCGAGTACAACCTAGCCTTGGTTAGAAGACTCCTAGCGTTTAAAAAGTTAGATATCATCTCTTTCGGAGACGACCTTGGAATGCAGGATAGAATGCCAATAAGCCCTAGAATTTTCAGAGAATTCATATATCCGAGTTACTTTAAAATTTTCAACCAAGTTAGAAAGACAGGTGTACATGTACATCTACATAGCGATGGGCATGTTGTTGAGGTCATAGGTCAACTCATGGAGTCAGGCGTAGACATTCTGAATATTCAAGATAGAGTCAACGGAGTCAATACGATAGCTGATCTTTGCAAGGGGAAGGTTTGCGTAGATCTAGATATCGATAAGCGTTGGTAGAGGCTATGGAAAAATATATGTGGCTTTAGATCTTTATAACTTCATAGGAGTATATGCGTGGGGATGGTGTTGAAGGGTTCTATCGGCGAGCATGAGTTTTACTGTTGCAGCTCAAAAGTTTTAATTAAAAATGGTGACGTAAAAGTCTTAACTGAACCAAGGATAGTTTACTGTCCTCTGCTTGAAGCCTTCTACGGTGTGAAAAAAGTAGATAAAGGAGTTGTTAAAAAATGTGTAAAGATGAAGATTGAAGGCTTCGGCTTCTGCTGCGAAGGTAGAGTTTTCGACTCGTCTACGGTAGTTCCATATGGAAGCTCTGAAATCATATCCACTTGTATGAGGGGCGGGTTGTTAGACTGCGCCGTTACGGTATGCGAGGGGGCTGGAACCGTTATATCTGGTAATTCACAGTTAGTTCAAGAAATTGGAGCTAGATTGACTGGAATAATAAGAACTACGCACGTTAGAG
>JAWCKO010000117.1:0-4366 GCA_038851915.1 Bathyarchaeia archaeon | reverse complement strand
TTCTCTCGGGTCTTCTAATGTTGGAGGATACTGATAGGCAGATCCAACTTTGATAGCCCTAGTTTTCGAATACGTCCTTCGTAGAACAGCCTTAACTACGTGGTTTTCATCTAAAAAAACCACACTCCCATTGGCAAATAATTCAGCTACTAGATTGTATTTCCCCCGTCCACCCTCAAACGAAACCTCTATGATCCTCTCTAATCCGCGTTGTGAAACGTTTGAAACCCTCAAGCCAGATAAGTACTTTCTTAGAAACATTGCAAACTGGTGAGGCTTAATAGGCTTGATTTTTTCAAACGCCGTCAAATATACAGCCCTGTCAGCATCCACTACAAGTTCTCTAGATATTCCTCCGCCTCTGAGCTTTAAAATCAAAGCTCTATCTACTAGGTATATGTTGTCTACGTACAGTCCCTCAACTAGACTTTTAACTTCAGATAGTACTACGGCTATGTCAATGCCATTCATTCGGCTTCTAGGCATCGATTGATGCTAATTTAAAGCAATGCTTATATTCTTTGCGGATAGTGAACCCCCCTCCCTCAAAGCATGGATACTGAAATACTTACTACTGAAGATAGGCGGTAGTAGAACCTATGCTCATAATGGATTTATGGACTTCCATGACCGATGAAGGTCCTAAGGCTGGAGAGGAATATATGAGTCCAGCCTATAGGAAGATTATAAAATTTTTCCAAGAACATGGTGTAAAAATCATAAGCATAGATAGCGATGGAAAAGTGGAGCCTTTAATACCCATTTGGCTTAAGCATGGGATAAACCGGATACTGTCATGCGAAGCCGTTACGGTTATGAATGTAGTTATGCTTGGAAAGAAGTACCCTAGCCTAATTATGAGTACAGAAACAGATAAAAGAGAACTGGCAAAAGATAAGAAGCCCATAGAGCAGGAAGCGATGAGCAAAGTTCCGCCGCTCATTAAGAGAAAAGGATACTTCCCAGGGGTAGGTCATGTTGTTCCACCAGACGTACCGCTAGAGAACTAAAAGTGCTTCATATCGTTACTGGAAAGATATGCAGACGAAAGGTGTGAAAAATCATCAAATGTAGCTATTTTAATCGTTAACCCTAAGCCTACCGATCCCAACCCTAAACTCCATACCCAAAAATCACCGAGAAAAACTTAAATGGTTTTCAGACGAATTCTCTATCCAATCCCCCAACAACCTCAAATCTAAATAGCTTAACACTCAACAGGAAAAAATATAACAGTTCTATATATCATGGAGAAAACTATAGGGGTCTAAAGCCCTCCAAAGAGTTTCTAAGAACCTTGACGGTCGTATCATATGTACATACATGCACATCTACCCACTATAAACATACGCATACACGGCTTTTCCGAATTCTATGGTTATTTTAAGCCTCAATTTTACGTAGTATTCAGAATCCTTCTTTAAAAGTAAGAACCAGGCGTCTCCCTCGAGAATCCACTCATTCTCATCTACCCTAGTTAGTGATATATGTCCGTCATTGTACAGCTGAGGTGTAGGAGTGATTGGGATGGAACTTAGTGTGAGAAATCAGGCATCGAGAATTGCAACTGAAAAACAATATTTTCAAACAATCTAGTGTTCCATTAATCTTTTGTACATTAGAGAAGACTTGCTAAGAAGCTTAACAATCCAAGGCTTTTAAAAATACACTTCCAAGTCCTCAGACGCTGAAAAGCCACGGTGGAATACCATAAAAACCAAAGACATTATCCATGTAAAGAGCTACTCAGACATAAATCCATTGAAAATGCAATGGCATACATAAACATGGAGACGATGCTTTTCAGAAAAATGGAGGTAAGTAGAGCTTAATATTGAAAAGTAATGCTTAAAGGCTTCTAATATCTAGAGATTAGGGAAGCTTATATGAATCTTAAAGGCGTATACTGGATACGTTTCGCTCTGGCATTGGCTGTAGCTCTATTATCAGGCTTCCTTAGGATATGGGGGGTTGGAGGTCTACTAATCGCCATAATCGTATACGTATTAACTCAATACGCTTTCAGAAGAGTGGTCAATGAAGAAATCGACTCGAGAAAGCTTCTTCTCGAAGGAATAGGTACGTATTTTCTCGTATGGTTGACTACATGGGTCATCCTATACAATTTCTTCAAATAGTCTTCAGTATAGAACTCTAACTCTTTTTCAAGTATTCTAAAGCCGTCTTAAGAAACTTTATCCAGCACTCGAAAAAGCCTCTATCGTAGTCATCTATCATTGGGCTTCCAAGTTTTAGAATCTCCTTAAACTTTAATGATCGATTCTTAATAAACTCTTCATCTAGATACTGCTTAATGTTGGAATCGCCGTCTTTTATCATTGAAGCGATTCCTTTCATAGCGTTTAAACAGCCCAATTCATACTCTGAGAGGCTGAGTGTTTCCAGTTTTTCAGTTAAAGGCTTGGCTCCAGAATAATCCCCTTTAAGCACGTATTCGAAGAATTCTCTTATAGTTGCCTCATTTAAAAACATAGACTACTCCTCCTCCACTTCCTCTTCACTATCCTCAACGCCGTTTTCTGTTATTTTAAAAGCCGCCTCACCCTCTGGAAGATACGGACTTGAAATCAATCTAGCTATTCTAACGTTTCCTTTCGCAGACTTTTTGAGGTAGATTCTTGTATGGCTTGTATGTCCTACTATATGTCCTCCGACAGCTTGAATAGGCTCTCCGAAGAATACGTCTGGTCTAGCCATGACTTGGTTTGTAACAACAGCTACCAGATTGAAGGCTCTAGCTAGTCTGAAGAGTTTATGCATGTGTTTATTAAGCTTCTGCTGTCTTTCAGCCAGCATCTCCCTTCCAAGGTATTCGCTTCTAAAGTGCGCCGTAAGGGAATCTACGATTATAAGTTTAACATTATTGTCTTTAACTAATTTATCACATTTATCTAGCAGAAGCATCTGATGGTCGGAGTTGAAGGCCTCAGCATACACTATCCTCTTAACAACCCTTTCAGGATCAAGCCCCCTAAACCTAGCCATTTGAACAATTCTCTCAGGACTGAAAGTATGCTCAGTATCTATGTAGAGCGCAGATCCTTCAAGTCCTCCTTTTTCATAGGGAAGCTGAACATTCACACATAACTGGTGACATATCTGACTCTTACCGCTACCATATGCTCCAAAGAACTCTGTAATCGTCTGCGTTTCCAATCCCCCTCCGATAAGCGTATCAAGGACTTTACTTCCCGTGGTAAGCTTCCTAACATTGATCCTCTCTTGAAGAAGGGCATCGGCTGTAATGAATTGAACTGATATCGAATCCCTGGCTAAAGCTATGATCTTAGCCGCCTGTTTCTCACCCAATCCGGCCAGCATAAGCTCTTTAATGGTGGCGGTGGCGAGCGATTCAATCGTATGGTATCCCAGTTCTCTAAGCTTAGAAGCTGTAGACGGTCCTATTCCAGGAATATCCTCAATACTCTCGAACCGTTTCTTAGGTGTTTCCTCTTCAAAATCCATTTTCTACCTGAAATAGACTTTGAAGAATCCTATATTTAAAGAATACACACATTCATAGAAAAGGATTTGAAGTGAATGACTTGAATTTAAACATGAAAGATTTAAGCTTAAGTTTAATATTCTATAGGGAAGTTGGATTTTAAAGAAGTCCTTCTGGAGGTTGCAATTAAACTTATAGATAAAGCAGTTAAAACAATGCCCGAAGACGTAGAGAAGGCATTAGTTGAAGCATACGAAACTGAAAC
This sequence comes from Bathyarchaeia archaeon, assembly GCA_038851915.1. GTDB lineage: Archaea > Thermoproteota > CALKCG01 > B24 > B24 > DTBU01. The sequence goes on along the minus strand of JAWCKO010000117.1, from coordinate 635 downwards.
GTCTGAAATTGGAGTGAAAATGCTTGAAGCCATCGTTGAGAACATCAGGATAGCTAAAGATGAAGGTAAACTCATCTGTCAAGATACTGGTATACCTGTATTCATCGTTGAGGAAGGATTGGAAACGTCTTGGAGAGTAGACTACCGTAGGATTTTCACAGAAGCCGTGTCTAAGGCTACGGAAGTCATTCCCCTCAGACCGAACGTAGTCCACCCATTGACGAGAATGAATACAGGAGACAATACAGGGGTTAGAATACCAGTAGTACACGTCGTGAAAACAGAAGGAAGCGACATCAAGATCTCTTTTATGCCGAAAGGTGCCGGCTCTGAAAACGTAAGTAGTTTTCATATGCTTACACCCGCCGAAACGGCAAAAGCAATAAAAAACATAATCTTAACCAGAGTTATAGAAGCTGGTGGCATGCCTTGCCCACCCACCATATTGGGAGTCGGTTTAGGTGGTACATCTGAAGAAGCCATGCTTATGGCTAAGAAAGCATTGTTTAGACCCATAGGCGATAGAAATAAAGACTCTGAAATCGCCAGGTTTGAATCTGAACTACTTGAAGCAGTCAACAAGACGGGTATAGGTCCAATGGGGCTTGGTGGAAGATGGACATGCTTAGACGTTA